>JAFZBM010000007.1 GCA_017561765.1 Bacteroidales bacterium
AGATTTTGCTACTTCGGCTCCTTCTTTGGCTACTCCGGCATTCTCCGAAAGGCCTTCAGGATTTCGCTGCTTGCTTAGTTCAGTTGCAGTTTCCTCTGCAAGGGCATTAAGAAGCAGTTCCATATTGGTCATATTGTCCCGAAGGTTCTCCTTAGTCAAGCCTTTGTATTTCTTATATTCTCGTGTTGTGAGGCCGCTCCAGGTTTTGGACATCAAGTCTGTTAAGAAAGCGAAGTCTACTTCTTGTGTCACTCCACCTCTTTTCCATTCATCAGTGAGACCCTTGCGGATTTCAATTGTCTTTATCCTTTGGTTAATCCATGCCTCTGAATACCCCAGACGGCGATAATCAGCAATTGCTTGGTCGATGCTTCGCTCCGGGTCGATGGCTTGATTGATCCGTTCTGCTGCCACTTGTGCCAGCCATTGTTTGAATGGTTCCGCTTTCTTTGATGGTATGGACTGGATTACTCGTAATATCCAGATGATATCTCCGACATCAGTTTTATAGTGCTTTCCATCCTTTGGAGATACCATCGGCAGTTGGTAACAATTTGATACCAACTCAAATCCTTCTGCTATCAGTCTTCCCTTCAATACTTTCCAGTACTTTCTAGCACCGTCATAGTCTGGTTGTTCAGTTAATATACCACAAACATCCACAATAGAGAAGAACCATTCCTGTTTCTCCTCATCCCAAGCCGTACGTACCTTCTTGTTCTCAAATAATTGTATTTTTTCAATATCGGACATAGTCTCAACGTTTTCTACAAAGATAATCCAAACGAAAACCTAATGCAAATCGTTGCAAGGTTTAAAACGATTGCTTTCATTTCGCAAAATGCAAAACGCAAAATGTGAAATATCATTCTTTTCTATCCCTGGAAAAGGGCGTTATCTAATCATCCATTTAGTTCGGAATCCCGTTATCCTTGTGATGCAAGGCTGATTGTTTTTTCCTCCAGGCTCCCATTTTGGGGATTTCAACAACACATCCCTTTGAACCTGGTCGATGGTTTCATATAAACCTCTGGTAATCACCACATTTGAAAGAGTTCCATCAGGCATGATATCAAAATCGGCAATGACCCATCCTATGGCATCAGGCTGATCATCTGGATAACAGATGTTTGCATCAACCCACTTATGGAAAGAAAGCAAGGTCGTATCATTTTGAAAAGATGGTTTTACATCAACATCATCATAGTTCCATATGACCCTATTTAGAGAATCTCTACAGCTAATTGAATTTGCATCTTCCACTATTGGTGCATACTGTGTGTTATTCTGGGCACAGCAATTAATAGACACTAGCAATGTAACAATTGTAATGAGAAATTCCATATCCAAGTGTTTTTACAAAGATAATAAAAAGGAACAACTATTTCTCTTCTTCCCAAGATAGTCCCAAAGGGGCTGAATAACCAAAAACTGCCAAGGAAGAGTCCTCGGCAGTTTTTGTGATTTATTGATTTTCAATATGTTATCAAATCAATACTCTTCCTCGTTAAAAAAGAAGTCTTCCTTGGTCGGGTAATCCGGCCAGATGTCCTCGATGGTTTCGTATATCTCGCCTTCCTCTTCGAGCTCCTGAAGGTTTTCAATGACCTCTTCGGGGGCACCGGAACGGTTGGCGTAGTCAATGAGTTCGTCTTTTGTTGCCGGCCACGGAGCATCGTCCAGGCTGCTGGCTAATTCAAGTGTCCAATACATAGTTCTCTAACAATTAGCGATTCGGCCGCAAAGATATAAAAATATTCTCAAGTGCAAATATTTTTGAGTACTTTTGCATCATGAGTTATTCAAAAGAAGAAATTTACTCTCCGGAGACTACCGCCAGGATAGCGGAACACGTGAAGGAGATTCTCACCCTTCTTGGAGAGGATCCGTCCCGGGAGGGCCTGCTCAAGACCCCCGAGCGTGTGGCTAAAGCATTGCAGTTCACCACGAAAGGCTATCAGGAAGACGGAATCGACATCATACATCAAGCCATCTTTGACGAAAAGTATCAGCAAATGGTGCTGGTGAAGGATATTGAGTTGTACAGCACCTGCGAGCACCACATGATGCCGTTCATAGGCAAGTGCCATGTTGCGTACATACCCAACGGGAAAATCACCGGCCTGAGCAAGATCGCAAGGGTGGTGGAAACTTACGCCCGGCGCCTCCAGGTCCAGGAAAGGCTGACGGTACAGATTCGGGATTGCATACAGGAGGCTCTGCATCCGCTCGGCGTGGCCGTGGTGATTGAGGCCAATCACACCTGTATGCAGATACGCGGCGTACAGAAGTCCAACGCCATCACCACCACTTCCGCGTTCAGCGGAATATTCCTGAGTTCGTCGCGGACGAGGAACGAATTCCTCAACTTAATCCGATAAGCGGGAAAGGCGTTCCAGTTCACTGTCCGCCTTTATCTTGTCGATGATGGCGCATACCACCTTGAACGTACGCGACTGCGGTGTATATACGGCGGGGGTAGCGAAAGCGACTCTCCCCTGCCGCTTAAGTTTCAGGGCCGAAGCGCGCTTTTTCTCAGATGCAGGATTATAGACGGCGATTGAATTGCCCCCGAACATACCTACTATTTTCATACATGGAACATCCGTCTCGCCGTCCCCGAAATATATCATGTGCGAGAACGGGATGCGCTTCTTGTCATCGGCAATGGAAGCATTAACCCTTTTGTTGTCCCGCGAACTGAATATGCCCTTGGAAATCTTGAACAGGAACTGCGTCTTGGCGGTGTAATCCACGGCGATACCGGGCCATTCCGCCTCGCCTTTGTCGTCATATATGAAGGACCCGGCGAAGATGTGCTTGAATTCCGATGCGATGGGACTGCCTTCGATTATCTCCTTGAGGCCGCTGGAATTGATGTAGTGCTCAATCCGCACACCATGCTCACGCCCGTAGCCGTTAACCAGAGAGAACCATTCCTTCACTCCGTCGAACAGTTCGATGCCGGCCCCGAAAGCACGTAACTCGCTACGCTTGAGCGAAATACCCTGCTTATGCGCCTCATCGTACATCAACTTCATGTAGGAAAGCACATTGGACGCATCCTGCCCTATCGCTATATTGTCGCTCATGCGCCAGAATTCCTCGGGAGTGGACCCTACAGCCTGGATAAAGCCGAATTCCTGCATATTGCCCGGCGACAAGGTGCCGTCGAAGTCATAGATCAGTGCTACTATAGGATTTTTCTTCATATTATTCGCCACATATTATAATATTTCGCCACAAATATCGTAATTATTCGCCACATACACACACGCGGGATTGCAAAAAACCGCCCGGACACCTACTTTTGGAAGCTAAACCAAAATCGACAAATAATGGCAAATTATCCTCATTACCTGGAGCGTCTTCAGAACGCTACCCGAAAGTACTGGGACAAAGCCGCACTCAACAGCATAGGCGGCGATTCCTTTACCTACGGCCAGATGGCCACCCAAATTGAAAAATTCCATCTCGTATTTGACAAGCTCGGATTCAAGAAGGGGCAGAAAATAGCCCTCTATGCCCGCAACGGCGCACGCTGGGGCATGACCTACCTTGCCGTCAACACCTACGAGACCGTAATAGTCCCCCTGCTGCCCGACTTCACCCCGGAAAGCGCTTCCTTCCTTGTAAATCACTCCGAGAGCATCGCCCTGTTTACCAATGCGGACAAGTGGAACAAGATGGATCATTCCAAGATGCCCGACCTCCGCATCGCAATCGACATCGACAACTGGGAATGCCTCTGGGCCGAGAACGAAAAGACGAAGGAGGATTATTCCTCCATCGACGAGCTCTTCGAGGAGAAATGGCAGGACGGCTACGGCCCGGACAACGTGGTATTCCCTACCGACAACTGGGAAGACTTGTCCACCATCAGCTATACTTCCGGTTCCACCGGCGATCCCAAGGGCGTAATGCTGACCTACCGCAACTTCAGCGCCAACGTCGACTACAGCCAGCGCAACGTCCCCGCCGGAGAAAGGATGGTATCCATGCTGCCCATGGCCCACATGTACGGCCTCGTGATAGAATTCATCTATCCTCTCTGCAACGGAACCGCCATTTACTGGCTCGGGAAGGCTCCCACTCCGGCTACCCTTCTCAAGGCATTCGCCGATGTCAAGCCCTACCTGCTCATTACGGTTCCCCTGGTGATGGAGAAGATCTACAAATCCAAGGTCAAGCCCACCATCGACAAGCCCCTCGTGAAAGTGCTCCTCAAAATCCCCGGAATCAACAATATTATTTATAAGAAGATCAAGGACGGCCTCGTGGCTGCATTCGGCGGCGAGGTTCAGGAGTTCATCATGGGCGGCGCGGCCCTCAACCCCGAGGTCGAGAAACTCTTCAAGCGCATCAAGTTCCCTTACCTGGTTGGCTACGGCATGACAGAAGCCTGCCCGCTGCTGGCCTATGAGCACTGGACCAAGTTCGTTGCCGGTTCCTGCGGCAAGGCCGTCGACGTGGCCACCGTACGCATCGACTCGGAAGATCCCGAGCACATTGCCGGCGAAATTCAGGCAAAGGGCGAGAATATCACCATCGGTTACTTCAAGAATCCCGAGGCCTCTGCAAACGCTTTCACCGAAGACGGATTCCTGCGCACCGGCGACCTCGGCATCATGGACAAAGAAGGCAACATCTTCATCAAGGGCCGCTCCAAGAGCATGATACTGTCCGCAAACGGCCAGAACATCTACCCCGAGGAGCTCGAAGCCATAATCAACAACCAGCCTTACGTAGGCGAGTCCGTTGTCGTGGACAGGGCCGGGAAAATAGTCGCCCTGGTGTATCTTGACAATGAAGCTATCAAGCGCGACAAACTCGACAGCGAAAGCGTGTCCGACCTTCCGGAAAAAATACGCCTGGGCGCCAACCGCCAGCTGCCGGGATACAGCCAGATCGCAAAAGTGGAGACAGTTCTCACTCCTTTCGAGAAGACTCCCAAACTGAGCATCAAGCGCTTCCTGTATAAATAGTGACAATTTGTCACTGGAATATATTTTGAGATTCCTGTTACCGGCCTCTTCGCGGGGGCCGGTAAATTTATATTATTATGGCTAACACAAAAGGACAAATCGGAGTAACTACCGAGAACATATTTCCGGTAATCAAGCAATTTCTTTACAGCGATCACGAAATATTCCTGCGCGAACTGGTGGCGAATGCAGTCGACGCGGGCCAGAAACTCAAGGCCCTCGCTTCCGCTGGCACATTCAAAGGCGAGACCGGCGACATAAAGGTGCAGATTGACCTTGACGAAAAGAAGAAGACTCTCAGCATCACCGACAACGGAATCGGTATGACTGCCGACGAGGTTGACCGCTACATCAACCAGATAGCGTTCTCCAGCGCCGGCGAATTCCTGGAAAAATATAAGGACCAGACCAATATCATCGGTCACTTCGGACTGGGATTCTATTCCGCATTCATGGTTGCCAAGAAAGTCACCATCGACTCCCTCAGCTGGCAGGAAGGCGCCGAAGCGGTGAAGTGGACCTGCGACGGTTCTCCCGAGTTCACAATGGGCGAAAGCAAGAAGAAAGACCGCGGCACCACCGTCACCCTGCATTTCGATGACGAAAGCGCCGCAGAATTCGGCACAAAAGGCAAGATCCGCAGCCTTCTCGACAAGTACTGCAAGTTCATGCCCGTCCCCGTCATCTTCGGCAAGAAGACCGAGTGGAAGGACGGAAAGAGCGTGGAGACCGCTGAAGATGATGTCATCAACAGCATCGATCCCATCTGGACCAAGGCCCCGTCGGAGCTCAAGGACGAAGACTACCTGAACTTCTACAAGGCCCTCTACCCCATGGAAGAAGAGCCCATGTTCTGGATACATCTTAACGTCGATTACCCCTTCACGCTCACGGGAGTGCTGTATTTCCCCAAGATCAAGGAGCGCATGGCCATCGACAAGAACAAGATACAGCTATACTGCAACCAGATGTTCGTCACCGACCATGTGGACAATATAGTTCCCGACTTCCTGACCCTGCTGCACGGAGTGATAGACTCCCCCGACATACCGCTGAACGTCAGCCGCAGCTATCTTCAGAGCGACGCCAACGTCAAGAAGATCAGCACCTACATCACAAAGAAAGTGGCCGACCGCCTGGAAGAAATCTTCAAGGAGCAGCGCAGCCAGTACGAAGAGAAATGGGACAACATCAAGCTCTTCATCGAATACGGCATGCTTTCCGACGAGAAGTTCTGCGAGCGGGCAATGAATTTCGCCCTGTTCAAGAATACCGACGGCAAGTTCTTCGCTTTCGACGACTATCGCAAGGCAATAGAGGGCAGCCAGACGGACAAGGACAAGCGCACGGTGTACCTTTACGCCACCGACAAGGAGGCACAGTGGGGCGATATCGAGGCTGCAAAGAACCTGGGATACGACGTGCTGCTCATGGACTGCGAGCTGGACAGCCACTTCGTGAACATGCTGGAGCAGAAACTCAAGGACGCACGCTTCGCACGAGTTGACAGCGATACGGCCGACAACCTGATTCCCAAGGAGGAAAAGGTCAAGCCGCAGATGAGCGACGATGACAAGAAAGCGCTCGAGGAACTGGTCAAAGGCGCGCTGCCGGAGGGTAACGACTACCGCGTAGAGCCCGAGAACCTGGGAGCGGACGCCGCACCTATAATATTAACGCAGAGCGAGTTCATGCGCCGATGGCGCGAGATGAGCGCACTCGGAGGAGGTATGAACTTCTATGGCTCGATGCCTGAGGCCTATGATGTCAAGGTCAATATGGAGAACCCTGTCATGGCCCGTATCTGGTCCGACCGTGAAGGCAGCAAGGATCTCCTTCGACAAGTGGTTGACCTGGCCCTGCTGAGCAAAGGCATGCTCAAGGGAAAGGCCCTGTCGGAATTCATAGCAAGAAGCGAAAAATTACTGTCATAAGTCTTTCAAAATCAATTTTTCTGCTTATATTTGCGCCCGCATTCAGAAAACCCCTGTGGTTTTGGTGCAATGGGTCCCGGTCAGTTCCGGGATGAGTAACACATTTTAAAGTAAAAACAATGCAGCATTTTGAACTCAATGGCCAGACCCGCAACGTGGCTGGCAAAGCGGCCATCAAGGCTTTCCGCGCACAGGGACTCGTTCCTTGCAACCTCTATGGCCTCGGAATGGAAAACATCCTTTTCACTGTTAACGCCAAGGACCTCAAGGCAGTTACCGAGACGCCCAAGGCCCACATCATCGACCTCGTTCTCGACGGCACCAAGAAATACACCGCAGTGCTTCACGAACTTCAGTGGCATCCCGTCACCGACATCTGCCTTCATGTAGATTTCCTGGCGGTCAATGAGACCAAGCCTATCAACATCGAGGTTCCCATCGTTATCAGCGGACATGCAGTCGGCGTACAGCAGGGTGGTAAGTTTTATCAGAACGCCCGCAAACTTCGCGTCTGCGCCACCATGGCAAATCTCCCCGACGAGGTTACCGTTGACATCAGCGGACTCGGACTCGACAAGCGCATCAAGGCCGGTGACATCAAGCTCGACAAGATCGTCGTCACCACCGACAAGGATGCCATCATCTGCGGCGTCAAGACAACCCGCAACACCGTAGTCAACACCGAAGAGGCATAAAAGTGGCCGACAAGAGTTACCTGGTGGCCGGACTGGGCAATATAGGCCCCGAATACGCGGCTACCAGACATAACATCGGATTCATAGTATTGGACGCCTGGGCTCAGGCGTCCAATCTTGAATTTTTGCCAAAACGCTACGGCGCCGTCGCCACCGACAGCATCAAGGGCAGGCAATTCCATCTGCTTAAGCCCTCGACATATATGAACCTGAGCGGCAGCGCCGTCCGTTACTGGATGAACGAGCTCGAAATCCTCCCGGAAAACTTGATTGTGGTTTGCGATGACATAAACCTCCCGTTCGGCACTATTCGTATGCGCATGAGCGGCAGCGACGGAGGACATAACGGCCTCTGGGACATAGAGGAAACGCTCATGACCAGGCAATATGCCCGCATCAGGGTCGGAGTGGGACATGATTTTGCCGACGGCTCCCAGATTGATTTTGTACTGGGACATTTCGCCCCGGAACAACTTGCAGAACTGCATTCAATTACAGACAGAGTTGTATCGGGAATCAAAACCTGGGCCTTCGTCGGGGCCCAAAAGGCGATGACGGAGCTCAATACCAGGCATGAAACGGTGGAAAACACACCAAGTCAATAAGTTATTTTTAAAAAAGATTGTTATTTCAAAATAATTTTATAACTTGCGACTGTTTTATGGACATATAACACCAAAACAATTTTAATAAAATATTTCTTATGAAAGCACTTGTAGAAAAAATCAATGCCAACATCGAGGCATTCAAGGCCAATGCAGAGGCTCAGGTAGTTAAAGGCAACAAGGCCGCCGGCGCCCGTGCCCGCAAAGCCGCTCTCGAACTTATGAAAGATCTCAAGGAATTCCGCAAGATTTCCGTTGTTGAAGCAAAAAAATAATTTTTTTTGTTTTTTGATGCAACGTTTCTGAAACCTTTTGCATCTATATAGCAGGTTTAGGTTTTAGTACACGTTTAAAGGTCGGGAGCCGCGAGGTTACCGGCCTTTTGCATCTGAACTTTTTCCGGATGAGGCGGCTGACTATTATCTTGCTGATCTCGCTCTTCCCAATTGCACTTCTCGCATCGGGATACAGGGCGGTTGTAATTCCGGTTGAGTTCAGCGACCTCACCTTCAATAATACCAGTACCGGCGTCCAGCATAAAGCGACTATTGCCGGCCGCTATTTCACCGACCAGTTTTCCCCTTCCCTTTCGTTCTCGTTCGAAGTATTACCCACGATACGCCTTTCCATGCCGTATGCATGGTACGGCGCGAATTCCTCTACTCTGAAGGATATCCGCATCGGAGAACTCATACGGGAAGCGACAAAAAAATGCGGGGTCAATTTGTCGGTCTATGACAACGACGGGGACGGTTTCATAGATAATATATATATTGTGGCCGCCGGCAGCAGCGAGGCCGAAGGCTCCGGAGCGGACCATCTTTGGCCGCAGCAAGCCAAATTGAGCGAACGCGGGGAGGCATTCCAAGCGGACGGTAAAACAGTTGACAATTTCGCCGTCTGCACCGAGACTTCGTCACCGGGGGTGTTCTGCCACGAATTCGCCCATGTTCTGGGCCTCCAGGACATGTACGATACGGACGGCAGCGGCAGCGGAGGCCTGTCCAATGGTCTCTGGGGCACGCTAAGCCTCATGGACAAAGGCATTACCGGAGGGAGCGACTGTCTTCCGCCGAATTTCTGCGCCATCGAGCTTGAACAACTCGGGCTCGGCACCAGAATAGCGTCGTCGCTGGGACCCCGCCGCCTGCGTCCTGTCAGCAGCTATAAGGAGTACCTGCGCATCGACAGCGACACTGACGGGGAGTACTATCTGATAGAATGCCGGAAAGAGGAAGGATGGGATGCGGGAATCGGAGGCGGCGGACTGGTAATCTACCATATTGACAGGTCTGAGAACAACAGCTGGTACTCAGACCTATACATGCGCAACCTCTCCGCCCGCGAGCGCTGGGATTTCAACCAGGTCAACTGCCGTCCTGACCATCCCTGCGCGCGGGTAATCACCGCAGTTCCCTCCACCACCGAGCTGAGCCGCATCTTCTTCCCGCAGCCGGGGCACAATTCCTTCGCTTCCGATACGGATCCGGCATTCGGGTTCTGGAACGGAGAGGCCAGCAATCTTGCGCTGGACAACATAACCCTCGAGAGCGACGGCAGTGTACGCTTCAACCTGATTGCGCCCGTCAGCGTTATGGAAACCCATGTTTTCCAGGATGCCATGATTATCAACTGGAAAACCGCCGACGTGCTGGATGTAAGGACATGCAATGTACTGTGGTACAAGAACGAGGCCCGGGGTAACGTCCAGCTGCTTGGGTCCGCTGTTGCTCAAAGGCAGGAAGACGGCATGTTTTTCACCGTCATAGAGGACCTGGAACCGTCCACCGATTACTCTATATTCATCCGCGCCCTCAGCCAGAATGGCCGCAGCTATTCCAAAACCATACAATTGAGCACCAAGGGCATCCAGAAAGGTGTTCGGCCGTTCATATACCTCAACACGCTCAAGCGACGCGAGGATGGAAGTTTCTACGTCGGCGACAAGATTCCGATGCGGGTATATAACCTGGAAGGCGCCGATCAGGTATTATGGTACTTTAACGGCATGAGGATGAGGCCCGAATCGGACGGTTACTGGCACCTTACGCAGAGCGGAACGCTGAAGGTGGAAATCTGGTACGAAGACGATTCCATGGAAATAATAACCCGGAAAATGATTGTAAGATGAGACGTTTCCTGCATATTCTGACGATATGCCTGTGCTTTGCTGCGCTTTGCGGCTGCTCTTCGGGCAACACCTCGCTGGACTCTTTCCTGCAGGACAGCAACGTCCGCCTTGAAATCGACGGCACGAAGGTATTCATATTCGACGAGAACCGATGCCAGCTGGCCTTCAATGAACAAAGGGGCGTTTTCCGTGCCAACAGCGACACCATGCTGGACTATTTTGAACTGGTGCTGGAAAGGGTCCCCGACAGTATAGGCAGCGATGTCACCGGCAGCGTGGCCTGGAGCACGATCGAAGGAGAAAACAGCAGAAAAAACGTCACCTTTAATGTCAGAAACATCATAGGTGACGTAATATGGCTGTGCGACTCCAGTCAGAAGACTGCCGCAGTTGTACGCGTCTTAAAATGAAAGGGCGATGCCGATGAAGTCGGCAGCCTTGAGGGCGGCGCCGCCGATAAGTCCGCCGTCAATATCTTTCTGGGCGAACAGTTCCTTTGCATTGGAAGGCTTGCATGAGCCGCCGTACAGAATGGTGGTCTCCTCCGCAACCGCCTCACCGAACTTCTCGGCCACGGTCTTGCGGATAAATGCATGGATTTCTTCGGCCTGCTCCGCAGTGGCGGTCTTGCCCGTACCGATGGCCCATACCGGCTCATAAGCAATGACAATATGCTTCATATCCTCTTCGCTGAAGTTGTAGAGGACATTCTTAATCTGGGTCTCGCAGACCTCGAAATGACGGCCGGCCTCGCGCTCCTCAAGGTTTTCACCCACACAGAGGATAACATCAAGGCCGCATGCAAGCGCCAGACGTGTCTTGTCGACGAGCTTGGCATCGGTCTCACCGTAATACTGACGACGCTCGGAGTGACCCAGGATGGTGTACTGGCAGCCCACTGAAGCGAGCATGGCGGCAGACACTTCACCGGTGTAAGCGCCTTTTTCCTTGTCGGCGCAATTCTCGGCGGACAGGGCTACCCTGCTCCCCTTTATGGCCTCGGCCACAGGATACAGATGTGTAAAAGGAGTGGCAACAATCAATTTGACATCAGCGGGTACGCTGCCGGATTCGGCGACTACTGCCTTTGCGAGCTCTACGCCCTCGGGAACCGTGGTGTTCATTTTCCAGTTTCCCGCAACGATTTTCTTTCTCATACTATATTTAAAATATAAAAATGCACATGGAATTGCAAATTTAGTAATTATTGTTCAAATTTGCGGTCTGTTAGCATTTGTAATATGAAAAATTTTGTTCAAGAGTTGAAGTGGAGAGGAATGATCCACGACATTACGCCCGGTACCGAAGAGGAGTTGATGAAAGGGCCTGCGTCGGCATACGTGGGGATTGATCCCACCGGGGATTCGCTGCATATCGGACATCTTGTAAGCATAATGATATTGAAGCACTTCCAGGCGTGCGGACACAAACCGTACGCACTGGTGGGAGGAGCTACGGGCATGATAGGCGACCCGTCCATGAAAAGCCAGGAGCGCAACCTGCTCGACGAGGCCACTCTCGCGCACAACGTGGAATGTATCAAGGCGCAGCTGGGACGGTTCCTGGACTTCAATTCAGACGCCCCCAACAAGGCTGAACTGGTAAACAACTATGACTGGATGAAAGACTACACGTTCATCAATTTCACCCGCGACATAGGCAAGATGATTACGGTCAACTACATGATGAGCAAGGATTCGGTGAAAAAGCGCCTCAGCCGCGACTCGTCGGAAGGCATGTCCTTCACTGAATTCTCTTACCAGCTGCTCCAGGGCTACGACTTCCTCTATCTGTTCCAGAACAAGGGCGTAAAGCTCCAGCTGGGCGGCGCCGACCAGTGGGGCAACATCACCACCGGCACGGAAATGATACGCCGCAGCTGCGCCGGCGAGGCATTCGCCCTCACCTGCCCCCTCATTACGAAAGCCGACGGCGGCAAGTTCGGGAAGACCGAAAAGGGCAATATATGGCTCGATGCCGCACGCACCAGCCCCTACCAGTTCTACCAGTTCTGGCTCAACGTGAGCGACGCGGACGCGGAGCGCTACATCAAGATATTCACGATGCTGGACAAGGAAACCATAGAAAACGCCATCGCATCCCACCGCGAGTGCCCCGAGAGGCGCGAGCTCCAGAAACTGCTCGCACGCGAAGTCACGATCATGGTCCACGGACAGGCAGAATATGATAACGCAGTCCTGGCCTCCGGCATTCTTTTCGGCAAAGCCACTTCGGACGACCTGCGCAAACTTGACGAAAAGACCTTCCTCGACGTGTTCGACGGTGTCCCCACTTTCGAAATCGCCCGTGAGAAACTGCCCATCGGCATACTCGACGCCCTGGCGGTGGAAACATCCATCTTCCCCTCCAAGGGAGAAGCCCGCAAGATGATACAGAACAACGGGTTCAGCATCAACAAGGAGAAGTTCACCGACTTTGCCGGATCTCTTTCCGAAAACGATATCATCGACGGAAAATATATTCTCGCACAGAAAGGCAAGAAAGACTATTACATCATCAGAATCAATGGATAACAAACCTGCAGGAACCCGCCAGCTCAAGGTCGCCCGGGAAATCCAGCGCGACTTGGCCGAGATTATCCGCAGCAAGGGCATGGCAATGTTCGGCGGCGCGATGGTCACCGTCAGCGAGGTGCGGATAAGCCCCGACCTGAGCATAGCCAAGGTCTTCGTGAGCATCTTCCCTTCCGACAAACAGGACTCCGTAATGCATATCCTGGAAGAGAACAAGAAGGCGATACGTGGAGAGCTTGGACGACTGGTATCGTCGCAACTCCGCATTGTTCCCGAAATAGATTTCTTCCTGGATACTTCACTCGATTACGCCGAGCATATAGAAGAACTGCTTCGCAAATGAGACTGCCGCTGTTCATAGCGCGCAGATATCTGTTCGCCCGCAAGTCCCATAACGTCATTAATGTGATTTCGGCGATCAGCGCCGCAGGAATGGCCATAGGCACAGCTGCGCTGATATTGATTCTGAGCGTCTACAACGGCTTCGATTCCCTTATCAAACAGAATCTGGGCGACCTGGATCCGGACCTGATGCTGGTCGACACGAACGGGGCGGCCAAATTCATCCCCGACTCCCTTTTATGCGAAGAACTCGCCGACGACCCGAGGGTCGAGTCGCTGTGCCATACCCTCGAAGACAATGTCTTCATGGTTTACGGCGAAAAACAGAGCATAGCGCGCGCCAAGGGGGTTGACGATGAATACGTGAACACCGGGCGCCTTCAGGCACACGTCTATGAGGGCGTTTTACAGTTGCACAAAGGAGAGATACCCATGGCGGTCGCCGGTTCGGGACTCGCGCGCAAGATGGGGATTCATCCGCGCTTCGTCGATCCTGTCGAGCTCTACTATCCTGACCGCAACGCTCCCCTTTCCGTCAGCAATCCCACGGCATCCGCGCGAAGCGGGAAAGTCTTTCCTTCCGGCATTATGAGCATCAGCAGCGACACCGATGCAGAACTTATCATTGTCCCCCTGCAAACGATGCGGGAGCTCCTGGGAAGCAAGGAAGGCGAAGTGAGCGGGGTGGAAATCCGTCTCTCCGACAACAGTCGCGCAAATATCAGGCGTTTCAAGAAAGACTATGCGTCCCGCTGCGTCATGCTTGACGCATTCGAACAGCACCCGACGCTTTTCCGTATGATGAAATACGAAAAAGCCGCAGTATTCTTCATCCTGCTTTTCGTGGTTATCATTGTGGCATTCAACATCTACGGTTCACTGTCCATGCTTATAATCGAGAAGAAAGAAGATATTGCCACGCTTAAGGCTATGGGGGCGACGGACAGTCTTACACACCGCATTTTCCTGCTCGAGGGCTGGCTGATCTCGCTTTGCGGCCTGGCCGCCGGACTGGTTGCAGGTATTCTGCTTGCATTGCTGCAGCAGCATTTCGGGTTCGTCAAGATGCCGGGAAATTTCCTGGTCAGCGCCTATCCTGTCGTGCTCAAAATCTCCGATGTCCTGCTCACCGCCGCAGGAGTTGCCCTCACCGGCCTGCTGATTGCCCTGCTGTCTTCCCGATTCCGGGCAGCGGACACCCTCTGACAACTGTGCCACCCTCGGCAACATAAGAGGGAGGGGCCCTTCAGGGAGGGGCCGCGAAGCGGCGTTGTCAGAGGGTGTCGGCTGCCCGGAGACGGGCTATTCGTCGAGCATTTCGCGCAGGGCGTCAAGAGTACGGCGGTCCTTCTTGGTAGGACGTCCGGCGCCTTTGTCGCGCCGGAGAACCACTGTCTCCTTTGGAGCATGCAACTTGGCCCGCTCCGATTCCGGCGTTTTATCTTCGGCATACTCCGGCACCAACTGCGCGCCCATACGGTTCTCGCTGAGCTGCAGCACCTTATAAGTCAACGATGCGGGCCCCTTGTGAACTTCCACCAAGTCCCCTATCTTCACCGCCTTGCTGGGCTTCGCAACAGTTCCGTTGATCCTCACCTTATTGCCGCTGCATGCATCGCATGCCTCGCTGCGGGTCTTGTAAACGCGTATCGCCCACAAGTACTTGTCAATCCTTACACTGTCCATAGATACATCGCCTTTCTGACATCTTCTACTTTTTCAGGTTTCAGCGCAGACAGAATCTCCAGCGCGAAACTAACGGCATGACCTGCGCTGCGGCCGGTTATTATTCGCCCGCTGCGAATGGCCGGCTTCGGGGTAAATACTGCGCCGCGTGCTGTCAGGGCATCCTGGAAGCCATCGAAACAGGTAAACTCCAGGCCCTGGACATCGGGCAGATGATTCAGCACAAGCCCGGGAGCCGCGCAGATTGCCGCCAGACTGCCGCCTCCGGCATAATGGGCGCGCATAGCATCCATCAGGGGCTCGCAGGCCGACAGATTGCGGGTGCCAGGCATGCCGCCGGGAAAAATCATGAAATCACCGGGTCCGTCAGGAGTTTCATTGAGCTCAACTTCATCAAGAGTAAAATCCGCATCCACGATAATACCGTGCGAACTGCTCACTGCCGTATCATCGTAAATGGAAACTATATTGACATCCAGACCGCCCCTGCGGAGGACATCGTTGGTAGCCAGGGCCTCGACGTCTTCGAAACCGTCGGCAAGAAAAATATTGATGCCTTTCATATCTTAAAGAAGTTTCTGCAATATACTGATTTTTCCGTATTTTTGTATCCTATGGAAGAAAAGAAACTTTATCCCCTGCGCTTTTGCTCCCTTCAGGACGATTATTCCTGGGGCACCGACGAATTCAAGCTTGCCGACCTGGGTTACCGCGACTCCCTGATCCGCGACGGCTGGCTTGCCGGCAACACCATCAGCGAAGTGATGGACACATATATGGACAGGGTCGTGGGAGACAATGTATACCAGTTCTGGGGACGGCAGTTTCCCGTGCAGGTCAAGCACATACGCGTCAAGGGCAGGATGCCTCTCAGGGTGCATCCCGACGCATCGACCGCGGAACAGCGCTACGACCTTCTCGGGCGCGAAAAGCTGTGGTACATTTTTCGAGCAGGTTCTTCCGCCCGCCTGATGACGGGGTTCAAACATGATACTGACGCAAGTGAGGTTTATTCAGCCTGCCTGGACGGAAGCATAGAGTCACTGCTCAACGTAGTGGTTCCGCACGAGGGGCAATTCGTGCACATACGTCCGGGAGTTCCCCACGCCGCCGTCGGAGATGTGGAGCTGATCGAGGTAAGCGAGTCGTCTCCTCTTGATTTCTGTCTTTGCGGATGGGGGGAGGAAGTCAGCACGGAGGAATTCGACCCCGCCCTCGGTCTGGTTGACGCTCTCGACTTCATAGACTACAAAGCATGGAAAGCCCCTGCCGCGCCACATGCGCACGCCGGGGACGTCGTACAGAAACTGATTGACATCCAAGAATTTACCGTCACAAAAATCCAGCTCACCGATCCTCTTCACATTTACAGCGAGCGTTTTGACTCATTCATACTTTATAGTTGCCTGAGCGGCGAGGCTTCCGTACAACTCGAAGTTCTCGGGCAGACGGCACGTTTCCCGCTGAACGCCGGCCAGACTATGCTTGTGCCGGCCGAATGCCCCGATTTCCTGCTGGTGCCCACCGACCGCGACACCATCATCCTTGAAACAACAGTAGCTCCGAGAGAAGAAAAAGACTTGTATTTGTCGCAAGAATAAGCTAAATTTGCGACAAAACGAGTTTTCTAATGGACAGCGTTGAAAAGAAAATCGAGCGCATAGTACGGGAAGGCGGCGAAGGAAAAGTTTACTTCCCCTCTGATTTTTTCGACTGCGGATCGGATAAGGCCGTATCCAAGGCCCTGCAGCGACTGGTTGACTCCGAGGTACTTATGAGGATGACCAGAGGGCTATATTGTTTCCCTTCTATAGACAGACGCTGGGGTATGGGGAAACTGCCTGCCAGCTACGACACGGTCCTTCAGGCATACTCGGAAAGGGACGGGTTCAAACTCGGGCCTTCGCCGGGAGAAGCGCAAAACGCCCTGGGGCTTTCGGATCAGGTGGTCATGAATCCTGTATTCACCACGGACGGACCGTCCCGTAAGATTCATTACAAAGAAGGCGCCCGCCCCATCGTTCTTTATCACGTCCCGCCCAAAGTGTTCAACTACAAAACCCGTATCATTATGCTGACCGTCATCGCACTCAACGACATAGGCAAAGATGACCTTTGGGAATTCGAACTGGACACTATGCGGGGTATATACTCCGGCATTCCCTATTCGGAAATTCGTGATGACTTAAAATACACACCGACTTGGATAAGAAACCTAATATTAAGCTTTTATGAAAAATCAAACAGTTAACTTCTGGTCGGTTTCCGATCAAGAAAAAATCGATCTTTACTTCAAGATCAAAGAAAAAAAGAACGTAAGTCCTAAAGCGGCCGAAAAGGATTGGTGGGTCAGCCATGTAATAAGGGCCGTTTTTTCCCTTGAGTGCGCCGATGCGCTTACCTTCAAAGGAGGTACGTCCCTGAGCAAGGCTTGGG
>JAFZBM010000058.1 GCA_017561765.1 Bacteroidales bacterium
ATCCTCTTCTTCTGGCCTTCCAGCTCCGCCTGCTTCTCCTGGCGCTTCTTGAGCTCGATGTCGTAGAGGCGCGACTTCAGGATGAGCAGGGCCCGCTGGCGGTTGTCCTGCTGCGAACGCGTCTCGGTGTTTTCGACCGTAATTCCCGTGGGAATGTGCCTCACGCGCACGCCGGTTTCGACTTTGTTGACATTCTGCCCGCCGTGCCCGCCGCTGCGGAAGGTATCCCACTCTATGTCGGAAGGATTGATTTCGATGTTGATGCTGTCGTCCACCAGAGGATAGACGAAGACGCTGCTGAAGGTGGTCTGGCGCTTGCCCTGGGCATTGAAGGGGGAAATGCGCACCAGGCGGTGCACTCCCGACTCCGACTTCAGGTAGCCGTAGGCGAATTCCCCTTCGAACTGGATGGTGCAGGACTTGATGCCGGCCTCGTCGCCCTCGATGAACTCGGTGGTGGTCATCTTGTAGCCGTTGCGCTCGCCCCAGCGTATGTACATGCGCATGAGCATGGCGCTCCAGTCGTTGGCCTCGGTGCCGCCCGCGCCGGAATTGATGGTCAGCACGGCGCCCAGGTTGTCGCCTTCGGCACCGAGCATGTTCTTCAGTTCCAGGTCTTCCACGTCGCGCAGCACGGCGGCGTATGCCTCGTCCGTTTCGGCGCCTTCCGGGTCAAGTTCGAGCAGGACGCCCAGGTCGTCGAAGCCGCCCTTTATCTTGTCGTATGCTGTAACCCAGGACTTTACGGAGTTCAGCCCCTTGAGGAACAGTTCTGCGGCCTTTGGGTCGTTCCAAAAATCCGCATCGTGGGTCCGGGCTTCCTTGTCGGCTACTTCGCGACACCTCTCGTCTATCTTCAGATATTTCCGAAGCGCTTCCACCCTGAGCCCCAACTCCTTGACCTGTTCCTGATTAACCATACACAAGAATTGTTAAAACTTACAAATATAACAATTATTCCGAAGCACGCCTCAGATACGTCCGGTTTCCTGTCCGAAACGTATGATGAAATCGGCGGTGCCTTCGGGGCCGAGTATGGAAGAATCCACGCACAGGTCATAATTGCCCGCAACGCCCCAGTTGTCACCCATGGTGATGAGGTCGTAATAATCCTTGCGGCGGCGGTCCTGCTTGCGGATAATAACCTCCGCCTCGTCGGCGCTCACGCCCAGACGGGCCGCAACGGTAGCCTTGCGGACCTCAAGCGGAGCCGAGATGAACACGTCGAGGGTTACGAGGTCGCGGAGCACATAGTCGGACGCGCGCCCCACGAAAATGGCGCTTCCCTGCATGGCCAGGTCCCGTATTGTCTCACTTTGTATACGGTACAACTCCCCGTCATTAAGCATGTTACGACCGAAGTCGCCGTACCGGGGCGCTCCGAACACGCTGTCCAGGTTCAGGAAACTGCGACGCTCGTCGTTCTGCTTGAACAGAGCCTCGCTCAAGCCGCTCTTCTCGGCGGCCTTGATGAGCAGTTCGCGGTCATAGACGGCCAGCCCGAGACGCTTTCCCAACGCCTCGGCCACGATCCGTCCGCCGCTGCCGTACTGCCTTCCGATGTTGATTATAATATGTTTGTCCATAGTCTATACTGCTCCGCCCAGCGAGGAAGCGTCGTCGCCGTCCTGAAGGCGGTTGAATTTACGAAAAAGTATGATAATGAATATCGCCGACACAACAACGCTGAGCAGGTCGGAGATGGGGAAACTGAGCCATACTCCCTCTTCCTTGAACCACAGGGGCAGGGTATAAAGGAGCGGCAGGAGGAAAAGAAGCTGCCTGGAGAGCGAAAGGAAGATGGATTTCCGGACCATGCCGAGGCACTGGAAGAGGTTGGAGGAAACCATGCCGAAGCCCACCAGGGCGAAGCCTGAGTTCATCAGGCGCAGCCCCCTTGACGACAGTGCCACGAGTTCGGGGTCGTTGGTGAAAAGGCGAACGGCGACTTCAGGCACAAGCAAGGAGATGAGGAAGCAGATCAACGTTACCAGGACCTCCCACTTCGCCGTAAGCGAGAATACTTCCTTGACCCGGTGGTACTGGCGCGCGCCGTAATTGTAGCCCGCGATTGGCTGCAGCCCCTGGTTGAAGCCCATGCAGACCATGACGAAGAGCATGGTGAAGCGGTTGACGATACCGTAGGCGCCTATGGCCAGGTCGCCGCCGTACTTGCGGAGCTGCTGGTTCACGAAAAGAGCTACAAGGCTGGCGGCGCAGTTCATAAGGAACGGTCCCAGGCCGATGGCGAGCGACTGCTTGGCGATGCGTCCGTCCAGGCGGAACCAGGGCTTGGTAAAATGCAGGAAGCGCTTCTTGTCGGAAAGGAACTTGAGCGTGTACGCCAGGGCCAGGAGCTGGCAGATGACGGTGGCGAGCGCCGCACCGCTGATTCCCATCTTGAGGCCGAAAATGAATACGGGATCGAGTATGGCATTGAAAATCACCGTGAAGAGCGTAAGTCCCATGGCGGTTTTGGGATGCCCAGAGCTACGGATAATCCCGTTGAATCCGTGCATCAGATGCGAGAATGTATTGCCCAGGATGATGATGGTCATGTAGTCCCGGGCAAACGGGATGGTCTTGTCGCTGGCCCCGAAGAAATAAAGGATGGGATCCAGGAAAATCAAGGCCACGACGGTGAATACTATGCCGATTATGACATTGAGCGTGAGCGTGTTGGACAGCACTTTGCCTGCAGCCTCGTAGTTTTTCTGCCCCAGCAGGATGGATATCAGCGTCATGGCCCCGACTCCCACCAGGGTGCCCAGGGCGATGCTGATGTTCATCAGCGGGAAGGTGACGGCAAGTCCGGATATGGCATAGGGCCCGACCTCGGGAATGTGGCCGATGTAGATGCTGTCCACCATGTTGTAAAGCGACGCCGCCGTCTGGGCGATGATGCCCGGGACGGCGTACTTTTTGAGCAGCGTGCCGATTTTTTCGGAACCCAGCTCAAGGGGGGCAGCTAACGAGGCAGCCATACTCAATCGGGTTTAGCTACAATCTGAATGTCGAAGCGCAGGGGCGAATAGGCAGGGATTGAACTGCCGGAGCCCCTGTAACCGTAGCCAAGCGGAGAATAGAATATGCCCGTGCCCTCTTCAAAAGACTTCATCTTCCACAAGGTGCGGGCGAAACCTTTGATGATACTGTTGCTGTCGGCTCCCATCTTGGTGTCGGACCATACGTCACCATAGGTTATCGATTCGGGGGCATAGGTGCGGCTCGCGTTGTAAAGCCCGTGGAAAACCGCCGTATCCCTTATGTTGGTATCGAACACCCTGCCATCGAGGAGACGGCCTATGTAATTGATATACACGGTGGTATCTTTCAGCGTCACAGTATCGGCGGGAGCCTTGGTCTGAATGTAGTAGAAACCGTGGGTTCCGGCCGAATCGGCCTTGGCCTTTGACATACTGGTGCCGTACTTCGCAGCAAAGTTGTGCGTCAGATAGCGGCTTATCGAATCCAGTTCCCACTCGTTCACATAGTCGAAATACTCTACCAGCTCCAGTTCGTAAATGCCGGTATCGCCGTTCTTCGACTGGTCGGCGTTCATGTAAGCGGCCACGTCGTCGTAGCGGTCGAAGGTCATCAGCCACGCAGGTATGAGCGCCTTGCGCCTTCCTCCCGGCCTCATGCCCTTGATCAGATCCTCTAATCCGGCATAAATGCCCTTGGCATACCACACCACGGGACCGTAGTAATAGGTTTCGTCGTAGGTGCCGAGCTGCTGCGACATCTTTTCGGACGTAGTGCCGCTTATGGTGCCGTCAAGGTCTCTGTAAGTGTAATTCACACGGACGTAGAAGGAATCGGGGAAATCCCCCACCGGCGCGCCGGATCCCTGGACGTCTTCCATCAGCCAGGAGCCCAGGGCTGTCTGCTCCCATAGATACTCGGGATGCTTCTCCTTCTGCACATGCACCCAGGCGTCAAGATAGCGCTTGGTCGCCTCCGAAGTGCTGGTAGTGACCGTTTTGCCGCATCCGTAGAAGCAACAGACAGCAACAATTGCAAATATTATAGTTTTCTTCATTTTCTTCATTGGACGGAGTATTTTTCCCGCATAAACCGTGCCGTTACGCTTTCCAGCCATGCCTCCGCATCAGCGGGCGACGGAACGTCTTCCGGGATGAGGATCTTGCCTCCGGAAGCCTGCTCATGGCCGCCTCCGTGCAAGAATCCGGTAGCCAGTTCGCGAGCCGACACGCCTGCCTTGGAACGTACCGACACACGGAAACGTCCGTCTTCCTCGCGCGCCAGGATGCTCAACCGGACCTGAGCCACCGTGAGGGGCAGGTTCACGAATCCCTCGGTCTCGCCGTCCAGCAAGGCGTGGCGCTCGAAAAAGTCCTTTCGCAACACCGTCACGGCGGCGCCGCAGGGAAGCAGTTTCATCCTCTGCGACAGCATCTCCCCCTGCGCAGCAAGCCTGTTGGGACGCTCGCAGAAGTACAGATGGTCGATTATTGCTTTGCGGTCAACTCCCGCCGCCAGCAGTTCAGACGCCATCTGCAAGGTGCCGGGAAATACGGAATTGGCGAAATTGTTCGTGTCGGTAGTCATGCCCGTCATGAGCGCGGCCGCGGCAAGCGCCGGAAGCCTTGACGCATCGCCCCGGATGTCCGGCATTTCCAGCAACAGCCGATAAAGCAGCTCGCATGCGGACGATACCTGGGTGTCGCTGAAACAGAGGTCGAAAGACTGGATGTCGGGTGCTTCGTGGTGATCTATAAGGACCTTGCGTCCGGGACAGGAGCGCAGGGCGTCCTCAAGTCCTTCGGTGCGTGAAAAAGTATTGAAATCCAGGCAGATGAGAAGGTCTGTGCGGGCCAGCCTATCCCTTGCGGCCTGAGGCTCGGAGGATGCCGTGAGCGGGGTATTCCCGCCGAAAACGAAACCCAGAGTCTCCGGAACGGACTCGGGAAGTATCATGACGGCGTCCTTGCCGCGGCACTCGCGCAGATAGCTGACGACCGCCGTGACGCAGCCTGCCGCATCCCCGTCGGGACGGGCGTGGCATACGGCGGTAATCACTCCGGCCTCATCGGCCCATCCGCTCAAAAGCATTGCTTTTTCACTCATAATCACGATGCAAATTTAGCAATATTATTGCATTTCATAAATCAATTTTATAACTTTGTCGGGATTTGGAAATAAATAAAAACACATAAAATGAATAAAGTACTTAAGATCGTTCTGGAGATTCTCCTTTTAATCGGAATCGTGGCCCTCGTCTATGCCATCTACAGCAGCATCATGAAGCCCGTGAACTTCAACAAGCAGAAGGAAAAGCGCGAGGCCGTGGCAATCCAGCGCCTCAAAGATATCCGTACGCTGCAGGTAGCCTACAAGAGCGTGAACGGAAAATTCGTTTCCACCATCGATTCCCTGAAGAATTTCTATGAGAACGGCAAAATGGCCGTGGTTATGCAGATTGGTTCCGCTGACGACTCCGTGGCCTGGGCGCACACCGAGAAGGTCAAAAAAGCCAACCGCAAGATCACTCCCCAGAAGCTCCTCGAAATGTATGAGGCCGGCGACAAGAATCTGGTGTTCTCCGTTGTCACCCAGATTCCCGTGAAGGATACTCTCTTCACCCACAGGGAGGATTTCTGCATCGATTCCCTCAAGACTATCCCGTTCTCCGGCGGCGAGCCCGTCGAGATGGCCGCTGAGACCCACATGGTATCCGGCGTGCCCGTGCCCCTCTTCGAGGCCAAGATGCCTTACAAACTCCTCCTCAAGGGCATGGACAACCAGCTGAGAATCAATCTCGATTCCGACCGCAGGGACCAGAACAAGTACGAAGGTCTCCAGGTGGGCAGTGTTACCGCGCCGAACAACAACGCCGGTAACTGGGAGTAAAAGCTGTGTTCACGCTCGTCCCCGTCAATTTCTTCAATCCGGCATCTGCAAGAGAGGCTCTCTCCGGACTGGCCCGGTTGAAAGACGGTGACAGGGTGGATTTCAAAGAGATTCCGCAATACGCTGCGGTATTGGTATATGTTTCCGACGGATCCCAAAATCCGCCGGAAATATTTTATCTGCTGGACGAGCTTGCCGGCTGTCAGGAGTATAACAAGCTGCTCTGCAGCTGGCATGACGGGGAACTGAACATGGCCGTAGCCCAGGGCAAGAGCCTGCTGCTGGCCAATTCCTACCACGCTCCGGACTTTACCACCGCCGAATATTACATCTTCCTGGCACTCAAATCATTGCAGTTGAATCCGGAAGTTACCGTAATACATTTCAGGCACCCCCTTCCGGAAGATGCCGAGATGTCCCTCTACCGCTATTTCAAGTCCGTGGACTGCAAATGAGAATAATCGGAGGCCGCCTCAAGGGCAAGAGCATCAATCCCCCAATGGGATACAAGGCGCGTCCCACTACGGATTTCGCCCGCGAGGGGCTGTTCAACATTCTGGGCAATGAATATGAGTTCGAGGACTTGAAAGTTCTCGACTTGTTCGGGGGTACCGGGGCGGTATCGTACGAATTTGCTTCCAGGGGCGCCGCGCACGTGTGGTGCGTTGAAATGCAGCGGGACAACGCCTTGTTTATCAGGCGCGAAGCCGCCCGGCTCGGCCTGCCTGAAGTGACGGTGGTGCATACCAACGTGTTCGATTTCCTGCCCATCTGCCGGGAGAAATTCGACATTATTTTTGCCGATCCACCCTACGCCCTTGAAGGCATAGACGGCCTTCCCGACAAAGTCCTGGAACGCGGCCTGCTCCACCCGGACTGCTATTTCATCCTGGAGCACGGAGGCGAGCACTCATTTGCCGGACACCCCTGCTTTGTCAAAGAGCGCAACTACGGCCGCGTACACTTCAGCTTCTTCCGGCCACCACGCATTCTTGTACAATAAAAAGCATTTCACATATGAAAAGCATCATTCGTCTGTTGGCATCAGCCGCCATGGCCGCCGTCGTGTTTTCCTGTGTCGGCCAGCAAAAGCAATCCTCCGTCCCCGAGGAACTTAAAGGAACCTGGAGCGGCGAGATAGAAGGCATTGGACTGGCCGTTGTACTGCATCTTGATGATTCTTGCACGGTTGACTCTCCGGACCAGGGCGCGTTTGGCCTTAAGGCTTCTTTCAAGCAGCTCAAAGACGGCTCCGTCAAGGTAGATTTCAATGATATAAAAGCCAATTTCAAAGGCTCCCTGCAAGGCGACTCGCTGATTGGAACTTTCTCCCAATTGGTGATTCACAAGCGCCTGGCGATGGCCCGCGGCGAGCTCAGGCGCAATCGTCCGCAGACCCCGGTTCCTCCGTTCCCCTATGATACGGAAGACATCAGCTTCGAGCACGACGGCATCTCTTTCGGCGGCACGCTGACATCTCCGTCAGGATGCAGGCCGGAGGAAACTACCGCGGTAGTGTTCGTCAGCGGCAGCGGTCAGCAGGACAGGGACGAAGCGCTGATGGGGCACCGTCCGTTCGCAGTAATCGCCGATGCTATGGCCCGTATCGGAATTGCATCCCTTCGCTATGACGACCGTGGCTGCGGCAGCTCCGGAGGCGTGTTCGAAGAGGCTACGACCTTTGATTTCGCCGACGATGCCAGGGCCGCGCTGCAATGCATGCGGGAGCGCGGTTTCAGAAAGGTCGGGGTTATCGGGCACAGCGAGGGTGGCACCATCGCATTCATTCTGGCCGCCGACGAAGATGCGGCACCCGACTTTATCGTGAGCCTTGCCGGCATGGCTGACCGGGGCGACAGCACCCTCTTCCGACAGGTATCACGCATGGCCGAACTGCAGGGCGCTCCCAAGAAACTCGCCGATTTCGCGGCCAAAGCATCCGTACGGAAAATACTGAAGCAGAAGAATGTATGGATGGATTACTTCGTTGCCCTCGATCCTGCGCCGTATGTGGCCGGCATCAAGTGTCCCTGTCTGGCACTCAACGGCGACAAAGACAGCCAGGTCATCCCGGAGTATAATCTCAGCAAAGTGGAGGCCCTGTGCCCTACGGCCGACTGCCGCCTGTATCCCGGCCTGAATCACCTGTTCCAGCACTGCACCACCGGCCTCAACGACGAGTATGCGCGCATTGAGGAAACGATCTCGGAAGAAGTGCTTTCGGATATCTCAGACTGGATTCTCAGTCTCTAATCATAGCCCGCGGGACTTGGCTTCGTCCCAGTAGGCATCCATTTCGGCGAGGGTTGCATCGGCAAGGGTGCGACCCTCGGCGCGTATTGAGGCCTCGACATAGTTGAAACGGCGGCGGAACTTGCTGCAGGCGCCGCTCAAGGCTGCTTCCGCATCGATGCCGTAGAGGCGGGCGGCGTTAAGGACGGCGAAAAGCAGGTCTCCGAACTCCTCCGCATTGCAGGCCTCGCGGGCCTCGGCGAGTTCCTCGTTCACCTTGTCCCACACATCCTCGCGCTTTTCCCAGTCAAAGCCGCAGCCACGGGCCTTCTCCTGCATGGCAAGAGCCTTGAGCAGGGCCGGCATCGCGTCCGGAATGCCCTCCATGACGGTGCGGTTGCCTCCCTTCTCCTTAGCCTTCACGAGTTCCCAGGTGTCGGCAATCTCCTTTGCGGATGTTGCCTCGCCGCGCTTGTCCCCGAACACATGGGGATGACGGAAGATCATCTTCTCGCACACTTTGTCTATACAGTCGGCGATATCGAAACTCCCCTGCTCCTGGGCGATGCGGGAATAGAAAACCATGTGATACAGCAGGTCGCCTATCTCTTTGCAGACAGAAGCGCTCTCACCCTTGACTATGGCGTCGCTTAGTTCATACACTTCCTCTTCGGTCAGGCGGCGTATGCTCTCCATAGTCTGCTCAGCGTTCCATGGGCACTGCTCCCTGAGTGCGTCCATGACGTCAAGAAGCCGCCCGAAGGCGGCTAGTTTTTCTTCTCTGCTATGCACGGCGGGTTATTTGCTGACGAACATCACCGCTTCCGCGATGGAGTTCAGTTTGGTATCTACGCTGTCGGCGCGGCTGGCAAGGATACAAGGTGCCGTGGTGCCGACCAGCATACCGGCCTGGCGCACACCGGGGCACAGTTTGCTGTTGGTCTTCCAGAACACGTTGGCTGACTCGATGTTGGGGAACAGCAGGCAGTCGGCGTCGCCGGCAACCTCGCTGCGGAGCTTCTTGATCTCGACGGATTCCTGGTCGATGCAGACGTCGAGAGCAAGAGGGCCGTCGCCAATGCAGCCGGGAATCTGGCCGCGGTCGCACATCTTGGCAAGCATGGCGCCCTCGATGCAGGCGGGCATGGAGTCGAGCATCTGCTCGGAAGCCGCCACGAAGGCGATCTTGGGCACTGCGATACCGAATGACTTGGCGACTCCCAGCAGGAATCCGGCAATCTTGACTTTCTGGCGGAAGTCCGGCAGGGGCACCACTGCCATGTCGCTGAAGAATATAAGCTTGTGATAATTAGGATTCTCCACTACGCTGACGTGGCTGAGCAGGCCCTTGGGCGGCAGCAGGCCGGTCTCCTTGTTCAATATGGCACGGAGGAACTTGTCGGTGGAGCAGAGGCCTTTCATAAGCACATCGGCCTCGCCGTCGTGAACCATCTGCACGGCCTGGGCCACAGCCTTGAGTTCCACAGGGTTGTCAACCACGGTAAACTTGCCCATGTCAAGTCCGCACTTGGAGCATACCTCGGCAATCTTGGAGGCGTCGCCAACCAGGGTAACGCTCACAAATCCCTTCTCCGCGGCTTTGTACGCGGCCTCGATGGAGTGTTCGTCAACGCCCCAGGCCACGACCATGCGCTTGCAAATGCCCTTTGCCTTGAGGGTCTCGAATACGTCGTTGAAATTCTTGATCATATACTTTATTCTTCTAATGTTGATACTATCTTCATGGTGTCCCTTGCGATGACAAGCTCCTCGTCAGTCGGGATGAGCGCCACCTTGACGGTGGAATCGGGAGTGGAAATGATGGTTTCGGTATGAGCGTTCTCGTTCACTTCCGCATCGACCTTTACGCCCATGTAGCCGAGCTGCTCGCATATGCGGCGGCGCAGGCGCGGGTTGTGCTCGCCGATGCCGGCGGTGAAAACAATCAGGTCGACACCGTTCATCTCGGCAATATACCCGCCGACAAGCTTGACTATATCGAAGGTGAGCTTCTTCAGCACTATCTTGGCCTTGTGGTCGCCCTGGAGGGCAAGGGTGTTCATGTCGCGCGCGTCGGAACTTACTCCGCTCAGGCCCAGGAAACCGCTCTTCTTGTTCATTATCTCAGTCATCTGGTCAGGAGTAAGGTTCTCCTTCTTCATGATGTAGGGAATAATGTTGGCGTCGATAATACCGCAGCGGGTGCCCATTATCATGCCCTCGAGAGGGGTGAAGCCCATGGATGTATCGACGCACTTACCGTCGCGTATTGCAGTTACCGAGCTGCCGTTGCCTATGTGGCAGGTAATGATCTTGGAGTGCGCGAGGTCGATTCCCGCCAGCTTTGCGCCCCTCTGGGACACATACTGGTGGCTCGTGCCGTGGGCTCCGTAGCGGCGTACGTGATACTTCTCGTAATATTCCCAGGGAAGGGCGTACATATATGCGTAAGGCTCCATGGTCTGATGGAATGCCGTGTCGAAGGTGACGACCTGAGGCACGTCGGGCAGCACTGCGCTGACAGCGCGGATACCCAGCAGGTGCGCGGGATTGTGGAGCGGCGCGAAATCGCAGCATATCTCGATCTTGCTGAGCACATCCTCGTCAACAAGGGCGCTGCCGCTGAAGAAATCGGCTCCCTGAACTATACGGTGGCCGACTGCTTCTATGTCGTCGAACGAGGAAAGCACGCCGTAAACCGGGTCCACGAGAGTGTCGAGGACCAGTTTCATACCGATCTTGTGGTCGGGTATAGGCAGATCACGGACGAATCCTTGTTTGCCGGTGGGTTTGTGGGTGATGGTGCCTTCGGGAAGCGATATTTTCTCAACGAGACCTTTGGCCAGGATGTCATAGACATCGTCGCTCTTCATGTCCAGAAGCTGGTACTTGATGGAAGAGCTGCCGCAATTGATTACTAGTATTATCATAATGGGTACAAATTTAACAAATTATGTCTAAATTGCAGCGCTTAAACGACAAACTATGACAAACAAAAGCGGAATTATTTCTGTGTCCCTCCCCTTCGCGGCGGGAGTCTCGGCGGCAGCGCTCACGGCGGCGCCCTTCGCGGGCGGGCTCGCAAGCAGCATGGCCGTCGTTCTGCTTATATATCTGTGCATACGGAACGGCAAAAGGAACGCCGCGGCCATGGCCCTGCTCTTCTTTGCCCTGGGCTTCATGTGCTGGTGCACAAGGGCCCTGTGCCCCGTCCCGCCGCCTTCCGGAGACTCCCCGGCGATGGACGCCCTGTGCAGAAGGATAGACGGCGCCGGGTTCCCCGGAGAGCACAGCGCCGCCATACTCAAGGCTCTCCTCACAGGACGGCGCAACTCGTTGGACCGCAGCACCATATCCGCTTTCCGCCGGAGCGGGGCATCGCACATCCTGGCACTGTCGGGACTGCATCTGGGAGTTCTCTACCTGCTCGTCCGGCGCCTTCTCGCACCACTCGGCAACTCACGCCCGGCCCAAATATGCAGAAGCGTGCTCACCATAGCCCTCAGCGCTTTCTACGCACATGCCACCGGCGCCTCCCCGTCGATAGTCAGGGCGCTTTTGTTTATAATAATCAACGAAATCCGCAGGCTCTCCCCTTCCCGCAGCGGCTCGATGCTGGGCACCTTCTGCACGGCACTCACGCTGCAGCTGGCAGTACGCCCCGACTACATCGCTTCCGCCGGTTTCCAGCTATCATATCTGGCGATGCTGGGAATTACGCTGCTGTACCCGAGGCTGGAAAGCTGGTACCCCGAAAGCCGGAGTCCGGTCAGATACGTCTGGAAATGCGCGGCCTTGTCCATATCCTGCCAGCTGTTCACCGCACCCGTGGCGTGGCTGCATTTCCGGAGCTTTCCCAAATACTTCCTGATTACCAATCTGCTGGCCATGCCGCTGACGGAAATCATTATCAGCGCATCCGCCGGGGCGCTGCTGCTCGACGCCGCGGGGATATGCCCGCAGGCGCTGATAAAGGCCTGCGGAATGCTGATACAAACGCTGGAATTCTGCCTGGAAGCGATTGCGACTATATGATGCGCTGCACTTCGTCCACCCCTTTGATGGCCGAAATGCTCTCCATGGTGAGATGAAGTTCGTCCACGGAATGCACGGGAAAATCGATGAGGCATTCCACAATCTCATCCTCGGTGTGGGTGGAGAGCTTGTTCATGGAAAGATGCTGGCGCTCGACGAAACAGTCAATTATATCGCGCAGCAGATGGTAACGGTCGATGGCGATGATGCGTATGCGCACCGGATACATATACGCCGGATCGGGCTCGAAATCGACGGAAACCAGACTGTTGCCGTTCTCGGATGCAAGCTTGATGGCTTCGGGGCAATGGCGGCTGTGCACTGTCACCACTCCGTCGGCATCCTTGAAACCTATTACTTCCTCGCCCGGCAGCGGATTGCATTTGCCGCAGATCTTATATGCGGGCGCGGGGCTGTTGCGCAGGATGTCATGCAGGCGCCGGCGTGCCTTGTAGGTCTTGGCGTAGTCGAGCCATTCAGGCTTGGGAACGACATCTTCCGAGGTTCCAATCTCCACGCAGTCACCCCGGTGCAGCTCGGTCTTGATGGGGCTGAGAGCTCCGTTGATGCGCGCGTACTTGGCGTGCTCGCCTATCTCCGAATGGACTTCAAATGCAAAATCGAGGGCCGTAGCGCCTTTGGGCAGGATTATTCCCTTGCCCTTGGGCGTAAACGCAAGTATGTCCTCGTTGTAAAGCGAGGAACTCACGCCGTCCATGAATATGTATCCGTCGCCGCTCTCGGCGATGTTCTGGAGAACGGTCTTGAAACGCTCGAGCCAGGTTTCGCCGCGCTCCACGATGCAGCCGAGCTTGGAATTGCGGTGCATGCGCTCGGATGCTATGTGAAGCTCCTCCCAGGCGCCGGCGCGGTTCAGCATCTGTACGTGGAAGCTCTGGTAGCCGTTGTCCTTGGGATTGTCGATGTAGTTGACAACGCTGCCGGGCCTCTCCTTGAAGCGTCCAGACAAACAGGAATAAATAAAAAGAGTGGTATCTTTCTCAGGGGACAGAGAACGTGACCACTCGGTGATAGGGGTATAGATGATGCGGATGAAATGCTTGAAATCCACATGGGAGAAGTCGCAGCCCACTTCGCGCATGGTGCGCCAGATGCTGTAGGGCTTGCGGTAGCGGATCTGTGTCCTGGCGGGAATGCCGACGGTCTTGAACATGTCGTTGATCTCATCGGTGAATTCCTTGAGGGCGTGCTCCGTACGGGCCTTGTCTTCCTCGAGCTGGCGGGCAATCGCTTCATACTCCCTCGGGCACCGGAAGCGGAACGACAGGTTCTCGAGTTCGGTCTTGACGTGATACAGCCCGAGGCGGCCTGCAAGAGGTGCGTAGAAGAAATCGGTCTCCCCCGCTATCTTCATCTGCTTGTCGGGACGCATGCTGTCGAGGGTGCGCATATTGTGCAGACGGTCGGAGAGCTTGACGAGCAGGGCGCGGATATCGTAATGCACGGACTCGAGTATCTGGCGGTAGTTGTCCACCTGTTTTGTGTACTCGTAATTGTGCTTCTTGCGCTTGGTTACCACGTCCACCAGAAAGGCTACGTCGTCGCCGAAACGGGCCCGAATATCCTCAACCGTGTATTCCGTGTCTTCCGCCACATCGTGCAGGAAGGCGGCGATGACGGTATTGGCATCGAGTTCCAGTTCTTCGGCGGCTATGGCAGCCACCGCCACGGGATGTACGATGTACGGTTCACCGGTGTTGCGTTTCTGACCCTTGTGAGCCTCCGCCGCCATGGCGTAGGCATCCTTGATGCGCTGCAGGTCCTCGGGGCCCACGCGCCTGGCCATCACGTCGAACACGTGGTTGGCGGCCTGCTGTATCCTTTCAGTTTCTTCCATATCAACGGACGCAACGTACGCTGGCCGCGAAGGACTGCTTGTCCGCCGAACCTACGAACACGTTGTCGTTTTCCTTGTAAATATAGCGGTAAACGCCCTGGCCGTCGAATTCATCGGCAGTCCAGAACGCAGCATATGATTGATAGCCAATATAAGTCCAGCCCCTGGCTTCCTTTATTGCATAGCCGAACGGGAGTGCGGATATGGACTTGTCGGTAATATTGACGCCACGATAGTAGCTCCATAATTCCTCTCCGTTGAAAGTGGCCCTGACCATCAGGCTGCCGGCGCCGCAGGGCGAAGACTCAAGCGGCTGGAGCGTGTCCGGAGCGCCCGACGCCTTGAGCAGCGCAACCCATTCGGCATCCGTAGGGAGATGCCAACCCGCAGGGCAGGCCTTGACGGCCTCTTCCCATGTGTAATAGGCCCCGAATATATTCTGCATGGCGGGGCTGCCGGCAAAGGAGCGGCCGAATATTTCCTCTCCGGAAGAATTCCTCTCTACATAGCACAGATTGCTGCGTATCCACTCTTTTCCTCCGGCGCTGGTCACCAAGTAATTTCTGGAATAAAGCGATTCGGTCTGGTCGTCTTCGCGTTCTACTACGCCGCGGACGGAACCCTTTTCCCCGCCATCCTTGACAGTCACGAATTCGAACGACGCGGACGAGACGTAATACTTGTCGGAAGACTCTACGGCGAATGCCACGATGGACATCGAGAATGTGCCCAGAGTGTCCGGGACTTCGTACTGATATACTGCCGGAACGGTCCTGACCGTGTCACGGCGGTTGTCGGATGCCGAAGAAGAAAAATAATACGCTACGTCTGTTCCGTCGGGAGCCGTAATGCCGGATGCGGTCATGGTAAACTTATCCCCGGGAGTGACATAAAACGGGAATTCGCAGTCAACTTTCAAAGTACCGTCCATATAAGTTTTCTCCGTGTCCTTCTTGCAGGAAGAAAATGCAAGCAGGACAAGGGCGACGGACAGTATGAAATATCTGTTAAAATTCATTTTTCTAAGGTTACAAAATGCAAATATGGTCAATTTTATGTTAAATTCCGCTACCTTTGTGCAAATACTTTGCCGAAAATGAACTTAAAAACAGCACTTTTAGCATTGTCAGCGCTTGTTTTCTGCTCCTGCGCCGATAATTATGTAAGCCTCGGCGGCTATGCCCAGGGCGGAGTGTACAGCGTGAAATACAATGCGAAGGGAGTAAAGGTGAGCCGCGCCGAGGCGCAGGCTGCGGTTGACGGCATACTCGAAGCCATTGACACCACCTTGTCGGGTTATAACCGCAAGTCGCTGCTCAGCCGTAGGAACGCAGGCGAGGACGTGCCCCTGAACGATATGTTCCGGGAGTTGGAGGCAATCTCTGAACATTACAAGGCCCTGACGGACGGGGCGTTCGATGTGGCCGCGGGGCCGCTGTTCGACATCTGGGGTTTCGGTTTCACCGCGGACAGCCTGCCTTCCGACGAGGCGATTGCGGCGGCGCGAGCCCGGTGCGAAAGGCGGGAGGTGCTGAATTTCAACGCTATAGCTCAAGGCTATACCTGCGACAAAGTGGCGGACTACCTGCACTCCATAGGCGTCAAGGACATGCTGGTCGATATCGGTGAGATATATTGCGAGGGGCTTAATCCCAAGGGGCAAGGCTGGACAATAGCGATTGATACGCCCGCCGACGGCAACAATACTCCCGGAGCGTCGCTGGCCGGAATCTGGCATTCCGACGGCGGGGCCTACGGGGTCGTGACGTCCGGGAACTATCGTAAATTCTACATCAAGGATGGCCGGAAATATGCCCACACGATCGACCCCCGTACGGGACGGCCGGTGGAGCACAACCTGCTGAGCGCCACCGTGATAGCGCCGACGGCAACCGAGGCCGACGCGCTCGCCACATTCTTTATGGTAATCGGATTCGACGACGCCCGCAAATGGGTGGAAGGGCACGACGGTATCGAGGCCTGCCTGATCACCTCCGACTCCACCTGGACGTCGGAGAACTTCTGAAACTAAAGCTTCAGGACAGAATCGGCGTAGGAAGTGGCGGCGGGGCGGTGAGTGATGCAAAGGATAGTCTTGCTGCCGCGGTAGCGCGCCCCGAGACGTTCAAGAAGTTCCAGCTCGGTGTCGGCATCAAGGGCGGAAGTGGCTTCGTCGAGAACAAGTATGCCTCCCGGACGCAGCAGCGCGCGCGCTATGGCGATTCGCTGCGCCTGCCCCTCGCTGAGACCAGCGCCAATCTCCGCGCAAGTCGTCTCCAGACCATCCTGCAGATCATAAACGAAGTCGGCGGCCGCAAGATGCAGCGCCTCATGCAGTTCTTCATCCGTCGCATCCGGTCTGGCGAGCAGCAGATTCTCGCGTATAGTACCGCTCATCAGCGAGTTACCCTGCGGCACATACATGAAATTGCAACGCGTACGCACACCGGAGGTAACTGACGTTCCGGCGGCATCGTACAGCGTCACTGTGCCGCTGTCCGGCGGCAGCAGGGCCATGATGACACGCACCAGCGTTGACTTTCCGGCACCCGTCGACCCTACAATAGCGGTCATGGAACCGGGAGCGAAATCGAAGTCGAGCCCCTTCACCACGGGACTGTTGACGCCTTCGTATGTAAACGTAAGTCCCTCAACGCGTACGCCCGGAGCGCCCTGCAACTTAATGTCGCTCCCATCCTCTTCCTGGGGCGCTTCCACCAGGTCGATAAGACGGTCTTCAGAAGAAAGGGCCCGGATAAATGCCGGAATCTGCAACGCTATTCCCGCCACGGGCCGCTGTACCTGGCCGACGAGCTGCAGGAACGCCACCATGGTGCCGTACCCGAGAGTGCCGTCACGCAGGCCGAACACGCCCCACAGGAACACCAGGGCGTAGCCCGCCGAGAATCCCAGCTGCATGAATCCGCGGGACACGGCGTTATAGTTCAGGCGGGTTATGGTCTTGGAATACACATATTCCTGCAGTCCGCCCAGCTTCTCCAGCACACTTCCGGTAGCGCCGAGCATTCGCACCAGCACCCGTCTCTGGGTGTTTTCCTGAATATGCCCCTGCACCCGGGCGTCACCCGCGCGAATTTCACCTGTCAGGACTCTCAGTTTTCTGAAGAACAGACGGCTGCACAGCACCGCCACAGGCATTATCAGCAGCAGTATCCAGGCCAGATTGGGCGAAAGAATGAATATGTATGCCGATGCGGCGAGCAGCTGGATCAGGGTAATCATGGCGTCCGGCAGACTCACGCACAGGAAATCGACAACTACACGTATATCTTCCTCGAGTCGGTTGACCGTATCTCCGCTGTGAAGCTTGTCCTTGCCGCTCCACGTGCTCATCATGACCTTGCTGAAGACAGAACTGCGGAGGGCGTTCTGCGCCTTGACCACTATCAGGCCCTCCCAATAACGTCCCCCGACGCGGCAGAGCAGCTGCAGGAGCATGATCCCCAGCATCAGGAATACGAATGGCATAAGGGCGCCTGAAGCGGCACCGGTGGCCACATCGACCACCTTTTTTGACACCCACACGAATCCCAGGGACGCTCCCACGCCTACCAAGCCTATTACTACGCTCAGCAGCACGCGGGCGCGATGCGGACGGAGCATCTGCATCAAGCCCCTGAAACACTCGCGGAAGGGTCTCATTACTCAGTAACGATTCCAGCCTCGATCCACTTGGCGGCAATATTCTCGGAGTCACGCAATGCCGTGGCCCGGTCAATTTCATAGCGCTCCACCAGCAGGTCGGCCAGGGTGTCGGCGGTAAACTCCTTTCCGTCAACAGCTTTCCACAGGTAGGCCGCGGACTCGTTGAGCGAAATCATTTTATTGAAATTGATCTTCTGAATGCTTTCAGCGGTAATGATAAACTCCTTCCCGAGAGGACGGAGGGTAAATCCGGGTACTGTTTTCATAATATCTTGATTCTTCTGTAAATTCCTAAAGCATAGCGCCTTACTATACGAGGAGCATTTACCCACCGGCGGCTGCGGCGCTTGAAACAATCCGTGGTGCAGTCTATACGTTTCTCGCCTTTGCGGAGGATGGCGGTAACCGTGCCGCACACGTCCGCCTTGGTGCAGCGCTCGGTAATGTCGAGGTTCCCGTCGCCCTTTAGGCGCAGATTCTCCCCGTTTATGGCATTCACGCGGTGCAGCACATAGTGGCCGGGAGTAAGCTGGCACAGCACAATGTCCCCCACTGCCACATCCGGCATCTTGAGCAGCTCGACGCTGTCCCGCTCCCCGCGGATGAACGGCGACATGCTGGCGCCTTTGGTGGCGATAATCACCGACTTACCTTCGTCAAGGAAGCGCGACACCTCGCCCAGCATCACCGCATTGGGCAATATCACCTTCGTCGCTTTCATTTCAGTAGTTCTGCGGCACACACTCTTGCGGCCTCCTCGTCGGGACGGCAGTCAAGTACGTAGCACGGCTTGGTGGTTACTATTCTTTCAAGCGTCGAATGGAGTCCGTCCGCTATTGTCTTGTCGGCCTTGAAACCGGAGCAGGACGAGTACAGCAGGGCGTAGGACTCAAGCATCCCGAGCGGGGCGATCTTGTTTTCAGGGCAGCGGCGTATGCGCACGAAAGCGCCCACGGGGGCCTGTATGTTATGATAGCACGGCGTCTTGCCGCTCCAGGG
>JAFZBM010000059.1 GCA_017561765.1 Bacteroidales bacterium
CCGGGGCCCATAAAACTTAGGGAAAAGGGCCCCGGAGACCCAGTGTACCGGCAGACAAGAACAATTATTAACTATTTAATTATTTAAAACAATGGCAAAGCTTAAAACCAATTCCGGTGCTAAAAAGCGCTTCACGCTTACCGGATCGGGAAAAATCAAGAGGAAGCATGCTTACCACAGCCACATCCTCACCAAGAAGACCAAGAAGCGCAAAAGAAATCTTGACCATTTCGCCCTCCTCGAGAAGGCTGATCTGGTAAGGGTAAAAGAAATGTTGGTTCTCTAAAAGTATTGAATTATGCCTAGATCAGTTAACTCCGTTGCCTCAAGGGCACGCCGCAAGAAGATTCTCAAGAGAACCCGCGGAAATTTCCTGTCCCGCAAGAACGTCTGGACAGTTGCAAAGAACACCTACGAGAAAGGTCTCACCTACGCCTACCGCGACCGCAAGGCCAAGAAGCGCAATTTCCGCGCTCTCTGGATCCAGCGTATCAACGCGGCTGCACGCCAGTACGGCATCTCCTATTCCCAGTTCATGGGCAAACTGAACGCCCAGAACATAGGACTGAACCGCAAGGTTCTCGCCGACCTGGCCATGAACAATCCCCAGGCTTTCGAGGCTATCATCAATTCTGTAAAATAAGATAGGAAGTGAGCCGGAGGAAGAGATTCCGTACCAAGAGCAAGGTCCTGAACTGGATACTTGACTGGGTGGACGCGATACTGTTCGCAGTGGTCGTGGTCACTCTCATCAACGTATTCTGGTTCCAGTCCTTCAAAATCCCTTCCTCGTCAATGGAGAGCAGCCTCTACACCGGCGACCATCTCTTCGTGAGCAAGCTTACATACGGCGCCAGGCTTCCGATGACCCCCCTCACGATCCCGTTTACGCACAATGTAATTGGCAGCAAGGAGTCATATTCGACTTCCGTCCAGTGGAAATACAAGCGTCTGCCGGGATTCAGGAAGGTCCGCAGGGGCGACTGCGTGGTGTTCGGCTTCCCCAACGGGGATACCGTTCTCACCAAAGCGCCCGTGGAAGACTACCACACTCTCGTCCGCTATATGGGCCGCGAAAATGCGGTGGCCGCATTCGGTCCCGTGATTGTGCGTCCCATGGACAAGAAAGACCATTATGTCAAGCGCTGCGTAGCTGTGCCGGGAGATACCCTGGAAGTCCGCGAGGGCTTCGTATGGGTGAACGGTGAGCAGCAGACCGTGTGGCCCGGCGTCCAGCTCAGCTATAAGGTGATTACATCCGGCAAGGAACTCAATCCCAAGATAATCGACCAGCTTGGCCTGAATGTCAGGGAATTGCAGTACTCTCCGGCGCTCCCGGGATATCCCGAGATGCCCCTTACCGCCGAAATGCTGGAAAAGCTCAAGTCCGTCAAGGCCGTTCTGTCCGTCGAGCCTGCGCTGCAGACCGACACCCTGTGCTGGAAGGAGATATTCCCCTTTACGCACGATTCGGGATGGACGCGCGACTTCTTCGGACCCCTGTGGATACCCCGCGAGGGCGCCACGGTTGAGCTTTCCGAAGCCAATCTCCCTCTGTATGAGAGGATTATCCGCGATTATGAGCACTCCGACGTGCAGGCGGCTCTCGCGGCTGGCTCCTATACTTTCAAGCAGAATTATTTTTTTATGATGGGAGACAACAGGCACAATTCCCTGGACTCGAGATACTGGGGTTTTGTTCCTGAAGATCACATAGTCGGACATCCGTCGGTGATCTGGCTCTCCACCGATGCGGGACGGAAATTCCCCAATAATATCAGGTGGCGCAGATTCTTCAAATTTCTATAGTTTCCGGTTTGGAAATAAGAGAAAATAAAGCGATATTTGCAGCCCTTATCAAGAAAACAATAAAAATCAAATAGTTATGGCAAAAGTTTGTCAAGTGACAGGCAGGAAAAGAATGAAAGGCAACAACGTTGCCCATTCGAAACTCCGCACCAAGCGCGACTTCTCCCTCAACCTCAAGAACAAGAGGTTCTGGAGCGAGGAAGAGCAGAGATACATCACCCTCAAGGTTTCTTGCAAGGGTATGAGGATTATTGAGAAGAACGGTCTCGAAGCAACGGTCCGCGACGCTCAGAAGAAAGGATTGATTAACCTTGTTTAATTTTTAAGACTATGGCAAAGAAAGCAAAAGGAAACAGGGTGCAGGTCATCCTCGAGTGTACCGAGCAGAAGGCTAGCGGCGTACCGGGCATCTCCCGTTACATCACTACCAAGAACAAGAAGAACACTCCCGAGCGCCTGGAGCGCAAAAAGTACAACCCTTACCTGAAGAAGGTAACTGTTCATCGTGAAATCAAATAATTAGAGGAGAATAAGTTATGGCAAAGAAAGCCGTTGCAACATTCGCAGCCAAGGCCGGTGCCAAGAGCATGGTCAAGTGCATCCGCATGGAGAAGTCTCCCAAGACCGGAGCTTATGTTTTCACAGAGCAGCTGGTTGAGGCCGAGAAGGCCAAGGATTTCTTCAACAAGAAATAGTCCTTCATATAGAAGTGATTCTGACAGATTCTTCCGGAGCCTTTGAGGTCCCGGAAGTTTTTTTTTACAGAGTTTATTTGTACTTTTGTAAGTTATGGCATTTAGTTTCTTTCAGAAGATAGGCCGGGCCATCGCCGGTCGCTCCAGGGTTGACGACGATACTCTGGACGCTATCGAAGAGGCTCTGATAGAATCCGACATGGGCGTGGACACCACGCTCAAGGTTATCGACAACCTTGAGGAGCGCGCTTCCCGTGACAAATATATGAGCCAGGACGAGCTCCGCGGCATGCTTCGCGAAGAGATCTCCGCCCTGATTCCCCCTTCCGGCCCCGTTGAACTGAACGCCAGTCCCTACATAGTATTGGTGGTCGGCGTGAACGGGGTGGGGAAGACCACGACCATAGGCAAACTTGCCCATTACTGGAAGTCCCGGGGAAAGAAGGTCCTGCTCGGTGCCGCCGACACTTTCCGTGCCGCCGCCGTGGACCAGCTTGACATCTGGGCCCAGCGTGCCGGAGTTGACATAATCAAGCAGCAGATGGGTTCCGATCCCGCCGCAGTGGCGTTCGATACGGCCCGGGCTGCCGTTGCACGTGGCGCCGATGTGGTGCTCATCGATACCGCCGGCCGTCTCCACAACAGGGTTGACCTGATGAACGAACTCACCAAGATCCGCAATTCGGTGCGCAAGGTGGTTCCTGGAGGCCCTCACGAGGTGCTGCTGGTGCTCGATGCCAGCACAGGCCAGAACGCCTTCGCCCAGGCCAAGGAATTTGCCCGTGCCACCGACATCACCGGCCTTGTGGTGACAAAACTTGACGGGACCGCCAAGGGCGGCGTCGTGGTGGGCGTGAGCGACCGTTTCGGAATACCGGTACGTTTCATCGGTACCGGAGAAAAAATAGAAGACCTGAAGCCGTTCGACAAAGAGTCTTTTGTGGCGGCATTATTTAATCCTGAAGATATATGAAACTCAGTTACAGTTGGTTAAAGGACTATTTGAAGTGTGAACTGACTCCCGCGCAGGTGGCGGAAGCCATGACCTCCATCGGTATCGAGGTCGACGGCGTAGAGGAGAGCGAGGAAATTCCCGGTGGTCTTGCCGGCGTAGTGGTGGCGAAAGTGCTCGAATGCGAGCCCCATCCCGACAGCGACCATCTCCACATCACTAAAGTGGATGACGGAAGCGGCGAACCCCTGACCGTCGTGTGCGGCGCTCCGAACGTCGCTGCGGGGCAGAAGGTACTGTTCGCCCGCATCGGAACCGTGCTCCCCGGTGACTTCAAGATCAAAAAGTCCAAGATACGCGGAGTTGAGTCCATGGGAATGATCTGCGCGGAAGATGAACTCGGAATCGGCACTTCCCATGAAGGCATCATGGTGCTGCCCGACAGCGCCGTTCCCGGCACGCCCGCCAAGGAGTATCTGCAGCTCAAGACCGAGGCTGTGATTGAGTATGAGATTACCGCCAACCGCGCCGACGCGGCGTCCCACTGGGGTGTCGCCCGCGACCTCTATGCCTGGTGCGTGTTCAACGGGATCCCGGCCGAACTCAATCTGCCCGACGTTGATGATATCCCTTCAGCCCCCGGGCAGGCAGTCCCCGTCGAGGTGCTTGACACCGACGGAGCCCCCCGCTACTGCGGCATCACGATCCGCGGTCTCAAAGTGGCCCCGTCGCCCGAATGGCTCCAGAAGCGCCTGCTCAGCATTGGCAGCCATCCCATCAACAACATCGTTGACATCTCCAATTTCATTCTTTTCGAGCTTGGACAGCCCCTGCATACCTTCGACGCCGACAAGATCCGCGGCGGCAAGGTAATAGTGCGCCGTGCCGCGGAAGGGGAGCCCATACGTACCCTTGACGGGGTGGAGCGCAAACTCAAGTCCTGCGACATGGTGATAGCCGACTCCGAGGGCCCCATGTGCATTGCCGGCGTCTTCGGCGGCGAGGAAAGCGGCGTGAGCGATTCTACCGTCAGCGTCTTCGTCGAGAGCGCCTACTTCGATCCCGCTTCAGTGCGAAGGACATCCAAGCGCGAGGGGCTGCAGACCGACGCATCATTCCGCTTCGAGCGCGGATGCGATCCCGCCATGCCTCCGTACGCCCTCAAACGTGCCGTACAGCTCATACTTGAGTGCGCCGGCGGCAGAATCGAGGGAGAAGCTATCGACAATTATCCCGCGCCTGTCGAGCGTAAGCGCATCGAACTGGACTACAATCATATACGGCGTTTCGTAGGAAAGGACATCGACGATTCATCCATAGAATGCATACTCGGAGCGCTGCGTTATGAGTTCCTGGAGCGCGGTGAAGGCCGTGCCGTGGTGCTTGCCCCGTCGTACATGGTAGATGTGTACCGCGAGTGCGATGTGGTGGAGGAGATACTCCGAATCTACGGCTACAACAATATCGAACTTCCGCATCACATGAAGATGTCGGTGGCTCCCACTCCGGTTCCGGATCCCGAAGCAATTCGCAACGCGGTATCCAACTTCCTGGCGGCCAACGGTTTCACCGAGACCATGAACAATTCGCTCACCAAGAAGGATTACTATGTTCCCCTGAGCTCTTTCCCTGCTGAAGCCTGCGTGGAGATTGTCAATCCCCTGAGCCAGGACCTCAACGTGATGCGCCAGACCCTGCTGCTCGGCGGGCTCGAGGTGGTAGCCTACAACATCAACCGTCAGATTTATTCCGTCAAGACTTTCGAGTACGGCAATGTGTACCGCAAGCGTGCCGGTGCCGACCCGACCAAACTCGAGAATTACGAGGAACACGGATGCTTCTGCCTGATGCTTTCCGGCACTCCGGAGAAATCATGGAAGGCTGCGCCCGCAAAGAGCGATTACTTCCAGCTCAAGGGCTATGTGGAACTGCTGCTGAAGCGCTACGGCGCCGATCTGTACCAGATGTGGGCCGATGCGGCTCCCTCCGACATATTCTCCGACGGCGTCCGCTACTCTCTTCCCGGCAAGGGCCCCGTCCTCGTGACCATGGGCATAGTCGCGCCCTCGCTGTGCAAGCGTTTCGGAATAAAGCAGCAAGTAGTTGCTGCCGAGATCAACTGGCCCGCCCTTTTCGAGCTGGTCAAGCGTGACAAGGTGGCTTTCAAGGAATTGCCCAGATTCCCCGAAGTGCGCAGGGATCTTGCCCTCCTGCTGGACGAGAGCGTTAGTTATGCCGACCTTCGGGCCGCCGCCTTCAAGCAGGCCCGGAAACTGCTCCGGCAGGTTGGTCTCTTCGACGTGTACCGCGGGGACAAGATACCGGCCGGCAAGAAGCAGTACGCCCTCAGTTTCGTGATCCGCGACGAAGAGAAAACACTTACCGACCAGGATACGGAGCGCCTTATGGACTCTCTCCTGCAAACATTCATTAAAGGTTTCGGCGCCCAGCTCCGATGAACAGGATAGTCCGTCATATACTTATCGCCCTTGCGGCCCTTGGCCTGCTGTGCTCCTGCAGCGGGAGGGCGCGCATCATACCCCGCGGTGTATTGACGGACATTTATGCCGAAATGCTTTTTGCGGACCAGTGGCTTGAAGATCACCGGGCGGAGCGTAACAGGGTTGACACAATGCTGTTCTACGACCCGATTTTTAAGCGTTACGGGTATACATTCGAGGATTATGACGCCAGTGTACGCCATTACCTCAAGGACCCGGAGAAGTTCTCAAAAGTGTTCCGGGACGCTTCGATAAAGCTCAAGGAGCGGCGCGATTTCTACCGCAACGTTACAGACCGTCTTGAGAAGGTGCGCGAATTCAATGCTTCCATCAAGGGTTATAAGTTGAAGAATTTCAAGGAAGATACCATGCTCTGGCGCACACCGTACAAAGATTCTTTGCGCTGGCGTGCAGCCGTGGCCGATTCGCTGCGACGTGATTCGCTTTACCGCGATTCCCTGCGTATCGATTCGTTGAGACGTGATTCACTGAGGCTGGATTCGCTTTATAAACTTAATCCTAAGGCCCGCAAACTGAAACCACCAAAGATATTTACTAATAAAATATAAATAATATGAATTATCTTGAGAAATACGGGTACACCCCCGACGAAGAGAAGATTGCTGCCGGTATCAAGGCAATAGCCGACAATCTCGACCAGCTTTCCAATCCCGAAGTGCTTAAGCAGTGCTTCTCGATCATGGATCTCACCACCCTGAATCCCACCGATACGGAGGAATCAGTGTCCAAACTTGTGGACAAGGTGAACAAGCTTCCCGAAGCATGGCCGGATTATCCCGCCCCCGCTTCCATCTGCGTTTATCCCAATTTTGCATCTACCGTACGCGAGCGCAAGAAGGATCCCGAGGTGCATGTGACCACAGTCGCCAGTTGTTTCCCCTCCGCGCAGAGTTTCCTCGACGTAAAGGTCCGCGAGTGCGAACTGGCCGTAAAGGGCGGTGCCGACGAAATAGATATCGTTCTGGCTCTCAATGCTTTCCTTGCCGGTGACACTGACCGCGCATACGAAGAGATTGTGACCATGAAGAATGCTATTGACAAGGCTGCCGTTGCCGAGAAACGCGAGGTGACGCTCAAAGTGATTCTTGAGACCGGCCTGCTTGTCACTCCCGCAAAGATAGCCCAGGCATCGTTCCTGGCCATGGAGGCCGGCGCCGACTTCATCAAGACCTCCACTGGAAAGGTCAGCGTCAACGCTACGCCGGTGGCGGCTTACGTGATGTGCGAGGCAATTCGCCGTTACTACGAAGTGTCCGGCCGCAAGGTGGGTTTCAAGGCCGCAGGAGGCATTTCTACCGCCGCAGATGCCCTTTGCTACTATTACATAGTTTCCAATATCCTCGGCCGCGACTGGCTGTGCAAGGAGCGTTTCCGCTTCGGTGTAAGCCGTCTGGGCAACAACCTCATCAGCGCAATTGAGCAGAAGACCGTCAATTTCTTCTGACAATGATCAGGAGGGCACTCTTGATATTTCTTTGGGTGATGGCCGTCGTTCCGCTTGGGGCGCAGACCAGCCATCGGGATTCCGTGTTGACCCGGGCGCGGTACCTGAAGAGTATATGCCGCACGGAAGACGCCGTAGAAGCGCTTTCGGCCCTGGTGCAGCCGGGCGCGATGGACGAAGTCGTGCTGGCCGAACTGGCCGACTGCCACTTCCAGAGCGGAGACTATGAGAGTGCCTCCGGTACCTATTTCATGCTTTCGTCCCTCCGGCCGGACAACATCCTCTACAAAATCAGGATGATGCAGGCCTCTTACCGGATGAAGGCTTATCCCCTTAGCATCCAGACCGGACGGGAGGTGCTGCAGCTGGACTCCATACCAGCCGTAGTGAGCTATGTGGGCGATGCGTTCAATCAGATGGAACAGGCCGATTCGGCACTTTGGTACTACCGCAGGGCCCTTGCCATGAGGCCGGTGAACAAATCTGTCTTGTCAAAGGCGATGGGCATTCTCATTGCGAAAGAAGATTACGAAGGAGCGCTGAAGCTCTGTGAACCGTTTCTTGCCGAAGACCCCGACAATACCACCATCGCCCCGCTCAAAGGCCTTGCCCTGTACCGTAAGGGCGATTATGAGTCCGCGGTCGAAGTGTTCCAGCGGCAGGAGGACATAGGCAACGACACATATTCCATACACTACTATCTGGGGCAGAGCTATTGGCACACGCAGGTTATCTACCGTGCGGAGAAAGAACTGGAGGCTGCATGGCAGATTGATTCCAGTGATGTAAACCTTGCATATTCTATCGCAGCGGTAAAGCTGGATTATAAGAATGAGCCTTATCGTCCGTTCAATACAGCAGTGAAACCATGGCTTGACAAGGCATGGAAGATGATCCAGCCGGACCCCGCGACAGCCTCCCGTATCCAGCAGCAATATGGCTTGGGGTACTCCCGTAAGCAGGATTCCATGGACATGGCCATAGAGCATTATAAAGAGGCCTACCGCTACAATCCCAAGTTGATTTCGGCCCTTTCGTCCATCGCCTATTGCTATGAAATCAAAAAGGATTACAAGCAGGCGATCCAGTGGTTCGAGAAATATCTGCAAGTGGCCAGACCCGGAACGAAGGGATATGAGTGGGCCGCTAAAAGCGTGGAGTATCTGAAGGGCGAATTGTTTATGGAGGAAACCGACAGGAAATGAGGAGAATACTGATTATACTCGCCCTGTCATTAGCGTCCGTCACTTTCGCCAGGGCACAGGTGGTCATTCTCAACGATAATCTCTTCACGGGCAGGATGAGTGAAATCAAGGCCGCAGTTGTTGACTCGCTGAGCAATGAACCGGTAAGTTTCGCATCTGTCTATGTAATTCCTTCCAAAGATACCACCATCACCAATTTCACCCTTTCCGACGCCAACGGAGAAGCGAAACTGGATGAGGTTCCTTTCGGCAGCTATGTCTTTCATGTGGAGATGATGGGATACAAGCCGTTTGTGAAAGAACGGTTTTTCAGGGAGGAACGGGTCGATATGGGCACCATTCGGCTGCAGGTGGACGAGCTTTTCCTGGAAGCCGCCGTGGTGAGGGATGTCGGCAATCCCATTGTTATTAAGCAGGATACGGTGGAATTTAATGCCTCATCCTTCCGCGTGGGAGCCAACGCCATGCTCAAGGATCTGCTGCAGAGGATGCCGGGCATGGAAATCACGGAGGACGGCAAAGTCAAGTTCAACGGCGAGGCAATAGACAAGCTTACCGTCGGCGGGCGGACATTCTTCTTCGGCGACCAGGGCACGGCGCTTAACAATCTGCCGGCCGCCGTGGTGGACAAGATCCGCGTAATCGACCGGGAGAGCGAGCAG
>JAFZBM010000060.1 GCA_017561765.1 Bacteroidales bacterium
AGTCGGATCGGGCTCCGGATCGTCCTTCTGGCCGACGCAGCCCAGGAGAGGCAGCAGGAAAGAGAGTATCAGAATCCACTTTTTCATAACTCAGAAAGACCATTGGACCCGCAGTACGGCACCGCTGAAGGCCGGCTGCCAGCGACATACGCCGCCGGAACACACGAAGCCCTCGCGGTTGCGTCCCGCCTGAAGGGAGATGTTGAACGATGATACCGAATATGCGGCGCCGACGTTGAAATAATGCACGCCGGTACTGCCGTGGTTGTACATGTCGCTGAGCGTAATGCTCCAGTGAGGCGCGAGCGAGAACTCCGCCAGGGCTGCCATCCAGTCGCGCGTAAGCTCCTGGGAATAAAGATATTGCAGCTCTATGCGCAAAGATGCAATTGGAGAGAATTTATAGAGTCCGTCAATCACGAAGACATTCTGGGCGTTGGTCGCCTTGCGGTTGCCGTGAGTGGGCGAATTCTCCTGAATCGACACGAAGAATATAGTCTTGAAACTGCGGTTCCAGCGTCTTTCAAGATCGATGTTGATATCCCGATAAGCCAGATGCGAAGTCTCCCTGTCGGGGAGAGCGAAAGGCAGCGCCTCTATCCAGCTCCCGCAAATGTGCAGCCGCATGCCGTAGCGCCCGCCAAGTGCCGTTCCCCGACGGAAATTCCAGAACAGATCGCCCTGCAGGCCCGCCTCGCCGTCGGCATAAGTCACATAAGGATTCAGCCCCGCCAGCAGATAAGTCTGCTGCATGCAGAGCGAAGGGAGATAATTCAAGGTATTGGCTATGGACGGACTGGCGGTAGTATTGAAGATGCGGGAGGCCATATTCTCGAGACGGCGCAGGGTAATGCTGCCGGAGAACGGTCCTACGGCCGCCGAGGCCTCGACGAGCAGGGCGTTACCCGGCTTCAGACGGTACTGCTCATGCGCACCGGGCAGCTGCTCGGCATAGAAATCTCTGCCCTTACCCACATATTCTGCCTTGAGCGAAAAGCCCTCCCACGCATAGAACATGCGCGCCGACCATCCCGGAGTATGGACGGGAAGATCAAATCCCGCAGTGTGTGCAAGGAAAGATACGCCGTCTTCGACTTCCCGGGCAATCCTGTCGGTCACGCTGCCCTCAAGCCTGAGCGAATGGGACGATTCGGGCGCGAAAGCCGAAATAAGGTCAAGCGAAAGATCGAGCCCGGCAACGGCGCTCCCGGTCGAGGGCCACAGGCCATACTTCGGGAATCCCCCGAAAGCCTTTGCCTCGAAAGCCCTGCCGGCCGTATGAAAAGACGCAAGGGCGCCGGTGATGCAGTTATTGAGGCCCAGATCCCTGTCCTCCCAGCTTCGCATCAGCAGGCCGCTGCCCAATTGCTGGAAAAAACTCCCGGCATGAAGCTGCACCAGACGGCCCTGCCAGTCAAAATAGAGTCCGGTCAGGCCCGCCCCTTTCAGCTCCGAAGGATACCCGGCAAGAGCCTGCGGATACCATTCTGCCTGCAGTCCGGCCGACAGGGAGTCCCTCTGCCAGTCCAGTTTGAGATAATTGTTGGAGCCCCATCTTGCCGGAGCCGGGCCTATGGCCGCGTCATCCAGATAAACCGCCGAATTGCTCTCCAAGCCGCCACGGACCGCACCACGCGACGCTTCATCCTGCGAATGCAGAAGCACGGGCAGGAACAGAAAAAAGATTATTGGCAATAGTCGGCCCGGCATCATTTGCCGGCGCATTTGCGGAGCTGTGAAAGCAGTTCCTGTTCGTCCCCGGGACGATAGCCGATATGAGTGTAGAACTGTTTACCGTCTTTATCGTAAACGAACACCTGGGGCACGGCAGAAATGTTCAGGGCCCTGCGAAGGTCCCCGTTGGGGTCGAACAGCGGAGTGATTCCCTCCCAGTTCCGCGACATGGCCATCGCACGCTGCAGGGAGCGGCTGTCGTCGACGGACACGGCGTAGATGCGCAGGGGGAAGGATCCCTCCCAGTCGGCGACGGCGTCAGTAAGCGCCTCCAGCTCTTTCATGCATGGCTTGCAGGTGGTCATCCAGAAGCTGACCACGAAGGGAGTCTTGTGATCGGCGAGCGAAACGGCGGTGACGGTTTTGCCGCCCGCGTCGGACAGTTTCACGTCGGGAATAACCTGGGCATCGACGCGTATTAACGCCGAAAACAGTAGCGCAATGATAATAGCCAGCCGTTTCATATCGCAAATATAATAATTAATGACACAAATCTTGGATTTCGCCAAAAAATAACTACCTTTGCAGTCCGCTCTCGGGTAGGGCGTACAGGAATAATAATTTAATAAACAAACAGATTCACAATGGCTGTTAAGATTCGTTTACAGCGCCACGGTAAGAAGAATTTCGCATTCTTCCACATTGTTGTGGCAGACTCACGCGCCCCGCGTGACGGTCGTTACATCGAGGAGCTTGGTGTTTACAACCCCAACACCAATCCCGCTACCATCACTATCAACTTCGAGCGTGCTCTGGCATGGATCAAGGTAGGCGCAGAGCCCACCCTCACCGCACGCCGTATCCTCTCCTACGAGGGCATTCTCCTTCGTCACCACCTCGACGGCGGTGTCGCCAAGGGAGCTCTTACCCAGGAGGCGGCTGACAAGAAATGGAACGACTGGAAGGCTGGCAGGGATGCCAAGATCGAGGCCAAGAAGACCGGCTTGAAGAACGCCGCAATCGAGGCCCGCAAGGCCGCCAGGGCCGAAGAGGCAAAGGTCAATGAGGCCCGCGCCGAGGCTCTCGCCAAGAAGGCCGCCGAGCTCGCCGCCGCACAGGCTGCAGCAAAGGCCGCCGCAGAGGCTCCCGCCGAGGAGGCCGCTCCTGCTGAGGAAACTCCTGCAGAAGCATAATGCTTCCCGTTGCCAAAATCTTGAAATCCAACGGCATCGGAGGCGATGTCCTGATAGGGCTGCTTGGCTTCGACGCTTCGGAAATCAACACAGAGGAACCGGTATTCATCGAATTTGATGGACTGCCGGTTCCATTTTTTATTGAAAGTCTCACGCCCCGCGGCAACACGCGGGCGATAGTGCACCTGACCGACGTCGACAATCTTGCCGACGCCGAAGAAATGGTGGGCCGCGAAATCTGCATCGACGCCGAAGAGGATGATGATGAATTCGAAGATTTCACCGGCTGGACGTTGTACGACGGCGAGCGCCAAGTAGGAACGGTGGACGGCCTGGAAGACATTCCCGGCAATCCGTGCCTGATTGTCGGCGACGCGCTCGTCCCCCTGCACGAAGACCTTATAATCTCCGCCGACCCGGCAAGCCGCACGCTTGTGATGGATTTGCCCGAAGGGCTGATCTGAAAGCCCTTAGAAGCGGACTTCCATACCTAAATTGATAGTCCAGAGACGGCGGGCCGGCACGGTGGTGCCATCGGGCCCCGGGACCGTTGTATGGGTGATACGGCGTACGTAATCCACCCGCAGCAGGCGGAAGATATTGGACACGCCTATTCCAAGTTCGACATAAGGTACGCCACCCATCGGCTGGGTGGTATAGGAGGCCATTTCGCCGTTACGCAGAGGATAGTAGTTGGTAGGGAACTGGGCAATTGCACCATAAGACTTATCCGTTCCGTTATTGGCATCGGTAAGCATGCCGTAGGCAATCTTGGCGCTGAATTCCTCGCGCAGCTGGAGTTTGCGCAGCAGAGGTATCTTGCCCAGGATGAAGCCGTTGAGATTGTGGTACCAAATGAGCTGGGCCCAGCGGTCGGAGGCAAATTCAAAGTACTCCATACAGGAGAAGGCGCTCTTGTCCAGGATGTTTGTGGCGTTGCCCGGGAACATGTTCAGAAGCGGCCATGGCACCTGTCCGATTATGGCTCCGGCGTTGAAATGCATGTCCGACATGCCGAACGGCGGTACCCTGAATTTCCAGTCTATATAGAGCTGTGGCTTGAAATAACCCACGTCTCCGGGACGAAGGCCGGGAATCGATCCGGCAATGTCTATGCTCCAAATAGGATAATAAGTATGGACGAAGGCCTTGTTGAAGTATCCCCTGTTGACGGTTTCTTCCCTGGAGAAACGCAGTTGGACACGGGCTTCGTTGGTGGCTACGCTGCCCAGCGAGGTGCCGTCCCACCTGTTCATCGGCACGAATTCACTGGCATAATAGCGCCTGGCCGCCACTTCCGCAAAAAAGTTGAAGTTCATCGAGAACTCATGTTCGTAGAATGCGGAAAAATTGCTGCGGTGTAACAGTCTGGACTCCCCTCCCCAGATGGACGCCAGCAGGTTGCCGCTGGTAAGGTTGCTGCTTCCCTTGCCCAGCTGGAAGACGTCGTACGAAGCGTCCAGGGTGAGTTTGCTGAAGGGTTCCTTGCGGAATAGGCGCTCATAGGTCAGTCCACCCTTGAACTGCTTGTCCTTGAATCCGTACGCCACGAATCCCGTCCAGCGGAATTCCTTGCTCAGGTCTTTGGACGTATGGAGTCCCAGGCGCGGCTTGAAGCCCTCAAGGTTGTTGCTGCTTATCAATTGCAAGTACGGGCCTATACCTATAGGGCCTATGTCCCAGTACTCGGTGACAAGAGTGTAGATGGTGGCGTACATCGACTTGTAAAGCGGGGCGTCCTGCACCTGTCCAACCATCCTGTAAATGTCCTGCTCCTTTTGCGTGAGCTCATACGGACGGGCTTCTTCCCAGAAAGCGTCATCCTTATGGTTGGCGTCCGCGAGCACCTTGACCTTGCCGTCGCCCGGCTGCATATCCTCGATGGGACTGAAATCCAGGTCGGAATAGTTGAGCTGGCGCGTGCCTATGAGCGACATTACGCGGGATGAATCACCCAGAGCCACGGAGAAATCGGCGTACAACTTGTCCTGGGAATAGAACCAGGTGGAGTCGGGAAGCCGCTGATAATCAGTCTCAAGCACTATGTCGCGCAGCCAGTTGACATTGCCTCCCTTGACCATCTTGGCCTTGATGCTCTTGAGTGCGAATTCCTCGGCGTCTATACGCATTTCGCCGTCCAGCGCAGGGGTGGAAATGCCTCTCTTCGGATGATATCGCACCACGTATGTCTTGCGCCCGTCCATCTGCAGGGAGTCCACTATGAAGTAGTTATAGTAGAGCAAGCCACCGTTCTGTATGGGCGAAGGGAATTCGACGTCGAAGCTGTTGATGAAGGGACGGTAGAAATTAACGCGCAAGTGCATGCTCCCGGTGAACTGGCTGAGCATGTTGTGGTCCGGATTGATACCGGAGATGCGGTTGGCCAGCATCGTTTCGTTGTCGAGGTCGGGCGATGTGGAGTGCCTGCGCTCCACTACCGACTCGGAGATCATGGCCGGCAGATAGGGCACGCCGCTCACCACGGAGGTATCGATGTAATCAAACACAAAACCGAAGTCCTTGAGGAAGCGCTTGCTCCTGAGCTGCTCGCGGGGATGCGTGAGATCCAACTCCATCTTATTGTAAATCTTGCACTTATAGTACGGGCGCAAGTCGGGATCGTTGCGGTCGCGATGGGCGTCGATGTTGCGGAGCAGACGCTTGATGAGCCTGTTGTCGGCCTTGACGAAGGCCCCGGAGAGCTCATTGTCGGTGAGCTTGAGCTTGAAATTGACCTCGGTGAAGGCGCCGTGCTTTATATCCACCTCCTGGGTATCATAGCCGAGCAGCTGGCACACAAGCACATGCGCAGCGGGATCACGGGTCTCGAGCGTGAATTTTCCGTCGATGTCGGCGGTAAGGCCTATGGTCGTATCTTTGAAGAATATGCCCGCAAAAGGTATTGGCTCGCCGGTATCGGCATCCGTCACCGTGCCACGGACCTTGGTGGTCTGGGCGCCGAGAGACAGGGCGGCAAGGAGCATCGCCAGTATGAGCAACGCGCGTTTCATTAGGTACGAACTGCAAAGATAATCATTTTCGGAACAATCCGAAAACTGAGGAGCCGGAGCCGGACATGGCGGCGTAGGAGGCGCCGCGGCGGTAGAAGTCTTGAATAAGTTCGGTTATTTCGGGGTGCGCGGGGCAGACGGATGCTTCGAAGTCGTTGATTACCAGGCCACTCCACCGCTCTACCGGGAGCGACAGGGCCTCCCGCAACGGCATATGTCCACCCGCCGGAGGTTGGGGGGATGGACCATTGGACTTCGCTTCGCTCATCCCTCCCACGCATACGCGTGGGCCCCTCCCGTTCACGTGGCCACGGGCGGCCACGGTCCCTGGTCCATCCCCCCAACCTCCGGCGGAACCCCACAATTCACGGGCGGCCGCGGTCCCTGGACACCCCCCCACCCCTCCGGCGGAAGTCCACTGGTCGCGGGGGATGATACCGGAGTAGGCCTCGCGGGTGCTGACGGCGACGGGAGCGCCGGACGGACCGACGGGAATCTCCACCTGCAGTTCGTATGCCGAGAGGTCGATGTCGAATGGCTCCAGAATCTCCCCTCTGCCGGTAGCGAACATGGGGCGGCAATAGATAAAGAAAGCGCAGTCGGAGCCGAGGCGGGCGGCGTATGATGCGAGGGCGGCATCGTCCAGGTCAAGGGCCGCAATAGAGTTCATCGCCCTCAGCATGAATGCCGCATCGGCGCTTCCGCCTCCCAGCCCGGCGCCCACGGGAGCATGTTTTTCAAGATGTATGGACACCTCCGGGAGTTCCGGAAAATCGGCCTTCAGAAGGCGCCAGGCGCGGATTGTCAAGTCTTCCATCGGATCCCAGTCCACCCCGCCGTCGCGCTCGATATGTATCGTCAATCTCTCCGCCGGCTCCACGGTGAGCATGTCACCGAAACCGTAATAGGGGACGAACAAGGTCTCAATGTCATGGTAGCCGTCGGGGCGGCGGCGCATCACATTGAGTCCAACGTTGACTTTGGTGCAGGTATGTACCGTCATAGGCGGTTCAAAATGGGAGCGAGGAAGGCCTCGACCTGCATCGCCCGCGCTTCATTCTCCGGGATGCCGCGGCTGCGCATGTAGAAGAGTTCTTCGGGATTGAGATAGCCTGTGGTGGCGCCGTGCGAACATTCCACGTCGTCGGCATAGATTTCCAGCTGCGGGCGTGCCTCGGCGGATGCATCCTGCGAGAGCAGCAGCGAATGGCACTGCTGGTGGGCGACGGTCTTCATAGCTCCGGGAGCGACATATACGAGACCGTCGAATTCCGCCTTGGCGCTGCCGGACACTACGCCCTTGAAAAGCTGCTCCGAGTG
>JAFZBM010000061.1 GCA_017561765.1 Bacteroidales bacterium
TAACGAAGTTATGAATCTGAGAGATAATTTTCCGCAGCTTTCGCGGACAGTATATGGCAAGCCGCTGGTGTACCTGGACAATGCGGCCACATCCTTGCGCCCGGTCAGCGTAATAGAACGCTGGACGGATATATCGTCCCGCTACACGGCAAACCTTCACCGTGCCGTGCATCACGTTGCGGCGGAGGCTACCGAGGCCTACGAACAGGCGCGCGACGCCGTGCGTGCTTTCATCAATGCTCCTGAGCGTGAGGAAGTTATATTCACTTCCGGCACTACTCATGCCATCAATCTCGCCGCCTGGTCAATAGGCGAGGCGTTCATCGGTGCCGGCGATGAGATAATTGTGTCGGAGAGCGAGCACCATTCCAACCTGGTGCCCTGGCAGATGCTCTGCGGCAGGAAGGGCGCAACGCTCAAGGTGCTTCCGGTCGACGACAGCGGGCATCTTTGCGTCGATGCTCTTCCCGGCATGCTCGGGCCGCAGGTGAAAATAGTTTGCGTGACACATGTATCCAACGTGCTCGGGCTGGTGAATCCGGTGCGCAGGATTGCTGATATTTGCCATGCTCTCGGCGTGCCGCTGCTCGTTGACGGGGCTCAGGGTATAGTGCATCAAAAGGTTGACGTTCAGGCACTTGGCTGCGACTTCTATGCATTTTCCGGGCATAAAATGTACGGCGTACCGGGCACCGGCGTGCTATGGGGGCGACGTGAATTGCTGGAGCAGATGCCCCCCATGTTCGGCGGCGGGGAGATGATAGAGACGGTGAGATGGAGCGGCAGCACCTGGGCTCCCCTGCCCCGCAAGTTCGAAGCCGGCACGCAGGATATCTCCGGTGTCCCCTGCTTCGTCCAGGCTATTGAAACGATGAAGGAAATGCCGCAGGATGAAGCTGTGCGGGATTATGTTTATGAAGCGCTGACGCATATTGACGGCCTCAGGCTCTTCGGCACCAGTGACGACCGTTCCGAGAAGGTGCCGCTGTTCTCATTTGCCGTGCAAGGCGCTCATCATGAGGATCTTGCGCTCATTCTTGACAAAATGGGCATCGCCGTTCGTTCCGGGCAGATGTGTGCGGAACCGCTGATGGACCGCTTCGGCGTTACAGGCATGCTGCGGGCGTCGTTTGCCCCGTACAACACTATGCAGGAAGCGGAATATTTTGTATCTTCGCTGCTCAAAGCAATCAAGATGCTCCGATGACACTGAAAGAAAGGCAAGAACAGATCATAGATGACTTTTCGCTCTACGACGAGTGGCTCGATAAATACGAATACCTCATAGAGCTGGGCAAGTCGCTTCCCCCTTTCCCGGAGGAAAAGAAAACCGAAGACCGTCTTATAAAAGGCTGTCAGTCAAGAGTTTGGCTTGACTGCCAGATAGACGGAGGGCTTTTATATTTTTCCGCCGACAGCGATGCCATCATCACCAAAGGCATCATAAGCCTGCTGATCGGCGTTTACTCCGGCCGCACCCCGGAAGAGATTCTTGCCGACGACTTTTCGTTCCTCGATTCGATCGGCCTCAAGGAGAACCTCTCCCCCACCAGGGCCAACGGACTTGTGTCGATGATAGCTACGATTCGTGCTAAAGCTGCTGAAAATGAGTGAGAAAGAAGTGCTGACCCCGGAAGATGTGAAGGCTCTTGCGCCGCTTTACGATGATGTGGTGCTTGCGCTGAAGGCGGTATACGACCCCGAGATTCCCGTCAATATCTATGACCTGGGTTTGATTTACGAATTGAACATCAACAAGGAGCACGAGGTGTACATCAAGATGACCTTCACGGCGCCCAATTGCCCCATGGCCGACGAGGTGCTTTCGGAGGTTAAAACCAACGTTGAAAGCACCCCCGGGGTGAAAAGTTGCGAGATTGAATTGACTTTCGAGCCCGTGTGGGACCAGAGCATGCTCTCCGACGAGGCCCGGGTGGCCCTCGGCATGGATCCCGAGCTATGAAACGGAGTGAACTGGTGCTGCTTCTCGGCACCAATCTTGGCGAGCGGGAAGAGAATCTTTGCCTTGCGCTGAATATGCTGGACAAGGCCTTCGGCGGCCGCAGACTGCGTATTTCTCCGGTTTTGGAGACGGAAGCCTGCGGTTTTGACGGGCCGCCGTTCCTCAATATGGTGGTGGTTTATTCAAGCGCCCGCCAGCCCGGGACTATTCTGAATATTTGCAAGCGGATTGAGCGCTCAATGGGACGTACGGACGCTCCTGAATATGACGCGGAGGGCCGCCGTATCTACCACGACCGCATAATAGACATCGACATATTGTTCTACGGGGAACATTCCGTCAACACCCCCTCATTGACCATTCCCCATCCCCAGGTAGAGTCCCGCCCCTTTGTGAAGGATTTGTTGCAGATGCTGTAATTTCTTTTACTATATTTGTAGTATGTCATTCGTTCATCTGCACGTCCATACCCAGTACTCGATCCTTGACGGATTGTCCGATATCAAAAAGCTGTTTGCCCGCGCCCGCGAGCTCAATATGCCGGCCATAGCCATCACCGACCACGGTAACATGTACGGTGTCAAGGAGTTCCTCAAATGGGCCTGGGACAAGTCGAACCTGGGGCCTGACAAGCAGCCCATAGTCAAGCCGCTGATCGGCTGCGAGGTATACGTTACGCGCCACTATGACAACCATCTCAAGGACAACGACCACAAGAGCTACTACCACTTGATTCTCCTGGCCAAGAACTACAACGGCTACAAGAATCTGATGAAGATATGCTCCGAGGGCTTCATCGACGGATTTTACTACAGGCCCCGCGTAACCCACGAGACGCTGGAGAAATACCATGAAGACCTGATCTGCAGTTCCGCCTGCCTTGCCGGCGAGATTTCCCGAAACCTCATGACAGGGGACTACGAGGGTGCACGAAAGGCAGCAGAATGGCACAGGAGCGTCTTTGGTGAGGATTATTATCTGGAGGTGATGCTTCACAAGACCGAGGTGGAAGGCATTCCGCCGGAGGCCTATGACAAGATTTACGAGGTGTACCGCCAGCAGATGATAGTCAACGAGGGCATATTCAAACTGTCCGAAGAACTGGGTATTAAGGTGGTTGCCACCAACGACGCCCATTTCATCAACCGCGAGGACGGTCCAGTGCACGACAGGCTTATCTGCCTGACTACCAATGCGAACATCAGCGACCCCGGGCGCCTTCGTTACACCCAGCAGGAGTTCATAAAGAGCGAGGAGGAGATGGCGGCTCTGTTCCCGGAGCACCCCGAGGCCCTGGCCAACACCCTGGAGGTGGCGGACAAGATAGAGGCCTACAAGATAGACCGCCCGCACGTGCTTCCCAAGTTTGAAATCGACCCCGACTTCCTTGCAGTAATCGATACCAAGCTGGAGCAGTACAAGGAAATAATCGACGAGGGCCGCTACAGCGTGACCAAAGACAAGACCACCGGCATAGAGAAACGGGAGTACAGGGGCGATGCGTTCTGCAATTCCGTGGCGTTCTTGTGCGAACTTACGTACAGGGGCGCCCACCGGCGTTACGGGGACAGCCTGAACGAAGAGCAGACCGAGCGCATCGATTTCGAGCTCAAGACTATCTCAAAGATGGGCTTCCCGGACTACTTCCTCATAGTCCAGGATTACATTGCGGCCTCCCGAGCGCATGGATACCTGGTTGGTCCCGGACGAGGATCGGCAGCTGGCAGCGTGGTTGCTTACTGCTTGGGAATCACTAACTTGGACCCCATCAAGTACAACCTCCTGTTCGAGCGTTTCCTCAATCCCGACCGTATCTCCATGCCGGATATCGACGTGGATTTCGAGAATCTGCCCGACGCCCACGAGTACGTGGAGAAGACCTACGGCCTGGACCATGTGTCCCGCGTTATAACTTTCGGTACCATGGCCGCCAAGAGCGCCATCAAGGACGTAGCCCGCATCAGCGAGGTCAGCATCGACGAGGCCAACCGCCTGTCAAAGATGGTTCCGGACCGCCTTAGCGAGAAGGTGGAGAAGAAATACCCCTTCAACCCAAAGCTGGACGAGCTGAAACCGGGCTTCAAGGTGATAGAAGAAGAGGTTGAAATAGACGGCGTCAAGCAGAAACGTACATTCCAGAAGGGTATGGAGGAGGTTGACGCCAAGATTACCCTGGCCAACTGCTACCGCCTCGTGCCGGAATTCAGGAACGAGCTCGAAAACGGCCCCGACATCAACAAGGAAGTGCTCCGCTACGCCCAGAAACTTGAAGGCTGCGTGCGTCAGGTGGGAATGCACGCCTGCGCCACCATCATCGGACGTGGCAACCTGACCGACTACATCCCCATCTGCCTTTCCAAGGACAAAGACACCGGCAAGGATCTGTGGACATCGCAGTATGACGGGCATTACATAGAGGACGTGGGCATGCTGAAGATGGATTTCCTGGGCCTGATAACCCTCTCCATCATCCATGAAACCCTGCGTACGATCAAGCAGAGGCACGGAATAGACATCGATATAGAAGCCATAGACATCACGGACAAGCCGACGCTTGAACTTTACGGCAGGGGAGACACCACCGTAGTGTTCCAGTTTGAATCGGAAGGCATGAAGAGTTGGCTGCAGCGCCTCAAGCCCGAGCGCTTCGAGGACCTCATAGCTATGAACGCCCTCTATCGTCCGGGCCCAATGGATTACATTCCCGACTTCGTGGAGCGCAAGCAGGGAGTACAGAAAATAGAGTACGACCTGCCGGAGATGGAAGAGTTTCTTGCTGAAACATACGGCATTACAGTCTATCAGGAGCAGGTGATGCTGCTCTCCCGCAAGCTGGCGGGATTTACCAAGGGCGAGGCGGACCGCCTGCGCAAGGCCATGGGCAAGAAGAAGATAGACGAGATGATGGTCCTCAAGGACAAGTTCATGAGCCAGGGGCAGGCCAACGGGCATCCCGAAAAGACTCTGGACAAAATCTGGAAGGACTGGGAGAAGTTCGCCCAGTACGCTTTCAACAAGTCGCATGCTACCTGCTACGCGTGGGTGAGTTACCAGACCGGCTGGCTCAAGTGCCACTACACGGCTGAATTCCTGGCGGCCAACCTCTCCTGCAATCTCTCCAACATGGAAGAGATCAAGAAGATAATGGCCGATTGCAAGCTCCACAGTATCAATGTGTTGAGCCCCGATGTCAACGAGTCCGAGGCGCGCTTCACCGTGAACGCGAAAGGGGATATACGCTTCGGCCTGGGCGGCCTGAAGAACTTCGGCTCCAACGTGGTGGACGCCATAATCGCCGAAAGGGGTGAAAACGGCCCGTTCAAGGACGTTTACGATTTTGTGGAGCGCATGGCCGAACGTAGCGCAAAAGACTCCAAAAACGTGGTTATTACGGCCAAATCGATAGAAATTCTGGCCTACGCGGGAGCATTCGACTCCTTCGGCCTGCGCCGCAGCCAGTTCTTCTGCCCGTGCAGCACCGGCGAGCGTTTCATTGACGCCCTTACGCGCTACATGGAACTCTACAAGACGGACAAGATGGACAACAGCCTGTCGCTCTTCGGCGAGGTAGAGGAACTCAAGCCGCAGCGTCCCGTCATGCCCGAAGCCCCGGAAGATGAGGACACCCTGGCGCTGCTGCAGGAGGAAAAGAATTATGTGGGGATGTATCTAAGCGCCCACCCGCTTGACAGGTATTCGTTTGAAATAGACAACTTTACCAATCTTTCCATAGGCCGTCTCGGGGATAAGATACAGGAACTTGAAAAGGACAAGAAGAAGGCTTCCGTGTCCATGGCCGGCATTGTGACCGACGTCAAGAGCATCACCACCAAGTCCGGCTCTCCCGGCGCCCGCGTGACCATAGAAGACTATAACGGCCATTATGAATTCGCCCTCTTCGGCAAGGATTATGAGTCCTATATGGCTTATATGAAGCCCCATGAGTATTTGTATCTGCAAGGTGAGATAGACGAACGCTATTTCCTAAAGCCGGAAGAGCGCGCCCAGGGCAAGACGGCTCCTTATACATTCAAAATCAAGAAGATACTCTTGCTTGGCAATGTCACGGAAACATTCATTTCCGGTATTGTGCTGGAACTTGACACGGCGTTGCTGTCACCCGATTTCCGCGCCCGCCTGTCGTCGCTGCTAAAGGCCAACAAGGGCAAAACCCCGCTGTCGCTGATCCTTACCGACAAGGCCACAGGCTACAAGCTGGAATTCCATTCCAAGAAGTACTTTGTCAACGTCACCAGCGACTTCGCCCAGCGGGTGCGCCACCTTGGAATGAACTACAGCCTGCAAAAGAAGCCGTAGGGGCATGCAAGATTATCTTCGAAAATGGATTTAACGGGTATGAAACGAATAGCAATTCTGTCTTTACTGCTGATGTTCTGCCTGCCTGCTGCCGGCCAGCGCTTCGATCCCGAGCATCGTCATTCCATTGAAATATCTACCGGAATCCCTCCTCTGCATACTTTTATGCTGGGTGCAAACGGGAGTTCCCAGATGTATGGCGGTTTTCGTGAGTCCACTAATTTTATTGCCTGCATCAATCTGGGTTATACCTATGCAATCAACGAGAAGTGGGATTTCAATTTTGTTTTCGACCTGACCCAGAAGTATTATACACGTCAGCAATATGCCAAGGCCTCCGAGGAAGCGGAAGGATATGAATTATACGACTATAAGTCGGGCCCGATATCTACAAAATCAAGCGTTTACCTGTGGCCTTCCTACATGGCCGATTTCCGCTGGAAATGGTATTGCAGCGACTCCGTACGCCTGTATACTTCCTTCGGTCTCAGTTATCTTCCCTTTGTCTGGCCCATTTTCCCCAACCTTACGCCCATAGGCATCAATTTCGGCCGCAATCATTTCTACGGCGTTGCGGAGTTGAGTTTGAGCACCGCCGCAACGTTGGCCCTCGTAGGCGTGGGGTACAGGTTCTGAAACAAGCGGCCCGGTGTTTCTCCGGGCCGCTTGAAGTATATTTCCGACGCTAAGTCTTATTTGCTGAGCTTGAAGCCGAGCTTCACGCCGTCAACGCTTGAAAGTGCGGTCTGTACGGCGGAGATGGTGGAGTTGTTGGCCACCTTGTTCACGACCTCGAGAACCTTCTGGATAAAGTTCACGAACTTGTCGGCCTGGAAGAGGATCTCGCAGCCGTTTGCGTTCTGCTTGATGGTTCCTACGAGCTTGAAGGTGAAGAGCTTGGCGAAGTTGATGGTGAGCTTGTCGCCTTCCTTTGTCCATGTGCCGGGCAGGTTGACCTTGCCTGCATTGAGGGTGAAGGAGCCGTCGTCATTGAAGTTGAACTTGGCCAGACCGGGCTTGATGCCGGCCTTTGCGAGCAGTTCGTCGCACTTCTTCTCGATGGTGCCGGTGCTGGCGGAAGCGGCTACGCTTGCAAGCACATTGTCGGAAGTTGCGCCGATGGCCACTCCCTGATAGTTCCAGGTACCCTTGATGTCGAATGCAGTGGCGGATGATTTTCCGGAGATGACGTCACCAACCTTCTCGGTTGCGACTTTGAGGAAGTCCTTGAGCCAGTCCTGGGCGTTAGCTGCTGTTGCGCAAAGCGTCAGAGCGCTGAGAATAACGATAATTTTTTTCATTGTATAAAGAAATTAGTGGTTGTGTTCATTCCATCCGGGAGCTGATACCGGGTGCTCCAGCCCGTCCGGCGTTACCAGCACGGCGCCTACATCGCTCTGGGCAAGGTGTCCGATTATGTCGAAAGTCTGGAAATCATGCCTGAACTGCTCGTACTGTGCGGGCGGAACCGCCAGAAGCACGCGGAAATCCTCCCCGCCGTTCATCGCGGCCGACACCGGGTCGATGTCGAGCGTCCTGCCAAGTTCGAAACTGCCGCCCTCGAAGGGGATGCGGTCGGCGTACACTTTGGCCCCCAGGCCCGTCTGTGCGCACATCCGTAGCAGTGCGTCCGCCAGCCCGCGGTCGACGAGGCAGGCAGCGGAGGGCTTTATGCCGGATTCTTCGAGCGCGCCGGGCAGTCTTGCAGGCAGTTCCGGCTTAAGGTAGGCCGCCACCAGCATGCGGTACTTTTCCATATCCTCCTTTCCGTCTCCGCCCTGGTCGAAGCGTGCCTTGCCGCGCTCCATCACCTGCAGCCCCAGATAAGCAGCCCCGAGTGCGCCGCTGACGCAAAGAAGATCTTTTGATTGCGGGGCGGGCCTTTCCGAAGCGGCCGCAGTCCCTAATGCATTTGCGCTGATTACCAGACCGTTACGCGAAGGTTGAAGCTCCAGGTTCAGTTTCCCGTACCCGAATTCCGTAGCGGCAGCCACCACTCCGCTACAGAGTTCCCGCACCATATTGAAATCCAATTTGGCCGAAAGTCCCAGAGTAATATTAAGGCTGCGGGGCTGCGAAAGCGCAGCGTACAGCTCACCGGTAACGGCAACCACGCTCTTATAGCCCAAATGCTTGAGGGGAAAATAAACAAGGTCGAAATCGATGCCTTCCAGCAGCAGCCTGGAAGCCAACGTGCAACTTCCGTTGCCGGTGTTAAAGGAGGCCGGTTCGAAAGGTTTGAAAGGCGTCCCTTCGAACAACTGGCGTATGGCCTCCCGCCGTCCTAATTGATTCCAATCGTGCATTATGCAAATATAATAAGAGCTTTGAAAAAATCAAAGCCCGCCGATAGACATATCCGGTAATCAGGCA
>JAFZBM010000062.1 GCA_017561765.1 Bacteroidales bacterium
GGCCCTTTTGCCCATGTTTGATGGGCCTTGGAAAGGGGCCCGTCTGCAAATATACAAAAAGTATGCATAAAATCTATTTCGAGAAACGCTGCATAATTATCTGCAATCCTTCGGACCAGTCGCTTGCCGATCCCAATTCAATCGAGTTCCACAGCGGCGAGCGCCTCGACATCCCCACCCTTGTCAGCATGTTCAAGGCCTCCGAATCGCTGAGCCGCATATACATTCCCACGGAGAATACCGGCCGAATGTACCGGCGGCTCTGTGCTGAATTCAGGGAAGTGAACGCAGGGGGCGGCCTGGTGTCCAACCGCAGGGGCGACTATCTGCTTATCAACAGGGCAGGTGTCTGGGACCTTCCGAAAGGCCATCAGGAAAGGGGCGAGGATATCAAAGTAACCGCCCTGCGGGAAGTGCAGGAAGAGACCGGCGTCGAAGAACTGGAACTGCGCAACCTTATTTGCATTACCGACCATTGCTACGAACGCGACGGGCAGTGGCACCTGAAGCACACATGGTGGTACGACATGCTCTACACTGACCCTGTGAATCTCACCCCCCAGCGCGAAGAGGACATAAGCAAGGCGGCCTGGGTGGCCAAGTCGAGCCTCCCTCCTTACCTTAAAAACACTTACCCCTCCATACTTGAAGTATTCCGCGAGGCAAAGGTGTGAAACTTTTTCATTTCCGTGTCCGTATATATTAAGTATCTTTAGTTCGGAACGGAATGAAACTTTCGCAATTCAACTTCAATCTCCCCCAGGAGCGCATAGCCAAGGAGCCTGCCCGCTGGAGGGATGAATGCAAGCTTATGGTTCTCCACAAAAAGACCGGAGAAATTGAGCACAGGCTTTTCAAGGACATCCTCGATTATTTCAACAAAGGCGACCGTTTTGTGTTTAACGACACCAAGGTTTTCCCCGCCAAGCTTTACGGCAAGAAGGAGAAGACCGGGGCCGACATAATGGTTTTCCTGCTCCGCGAACTCAACAAGGAGCAGAGGCTCTGGGATGTGATAGTTGAACCGGCGAGAAAAATCCGCATAGGCAACAAGCTTTATTTCGGCGAGGACGAGAGCATGGTGGCCGAAGTTATCGACAACACTACCTCCAGGGGCAGGACGCTGCGTTTCCTGTTCGACGGTCCGTACGAGGAGTTCAAGGAATCGCTTTTCGCGCTCGGCCGCACCCCCGTGCCCGAGTGGGTAAAGGAGGAGACCGACGAATCCGATGCCGAGAACTTCCAGACCATCTTTGCATCCAAGGAAGGCGCCGTTTCGGCTCCCGCCGCGGGTCTGCATTTCTCCAGGGAACTTCTTAACAGAATGATTCTCAACGATGTAGAGAAGACCTTCATTACCGTCCACATGGGTATAGGCCACTTCCGCAGCGTAGATGTGGAGGACCTGTCCAAGCATCGCGTGGACAGCGAGCACATGATCATCAGCCAGCAGGCGTCGGACGAGATAAACGGCACCAAGCGGGCCGGCGGAAAGATCTGCGCAGTAGGCGTTACCGTGCTCAGGGCCCTCGAAACCTATGTCACCACCAACAAGGAGATACGCGCCAACGACTCATGGACCAATAAGTTCATTTTCCCGCCCTATGAGTTCAGCATAGCCGACGCGTTCGTGTCGAATTTCCATACGCCCTGCTCCACCATGCTCATGATGGAGGCGGCATTCGGAGGTTTCGACAAGGTGATGAAGGCCTACGAAGTGGCCCTGGAGCAGGATTACCGCTTCGGACCCTACGGAGACGCCCTGTTGATTATCTGATTTTTTTCATATCTTTGTCCATGACTAATGAAAAACTGTTATGGACAACTATGAAATTCTTTGCGGCATTACGCTCAACCGTATCTTCGGTTACGAGCCTTCCATCGCCCGCAGGCTTATCGGCCGTTTCGGCTCCCCCGGCGCCGTGTTCTCCCAAAGTCCGGGCACCCTGGACGAAGTTTTCGGGCCGTTCAGCAAATACCGTCCCCTCATCTGTGACGCCGAGATTGAAGTCTCGGCGAACGAGTGGGCGTCCCTTGAAGCCACGGGATGCCGCTTCGTAAGCATTGGCGGCAGCGGCTATCCTGAACTTCTGGCGGAGTGCGAAGACGCCCCCTGCGGGCTCTACATCCGCAGCGCCGATTCCCCTGAATCACTGTGGAAAGGCATCAATTCGGTGTCGATAGTAGGCACCCGCGACATTTCCCCATACGGCAAAGACTGGACGGAAAGGATAGTACGTACGATCGCATCAACCAGGCAAAGACCGGCCATCGTGAGCGGCTTCGCCATGGGAGTCGACATCACCGCCCACCTCGCGGCGCTCGCGTTCGGGCTCCCCACCATCGCCGTTCTCCCCGTCGGGATAGACAATATCTACCCCTGGCGTCACCGTTACATCGCCCGGCAGATGCTGAACACCCCGGGATGCGCCCTGGTAACAGATTTCCCGCCGGGGACCACGCCGCAGGCATTCCATTTCCTTAGGCGGAACCGCATAATCGCGGGACTGTCGCGGGCTACCATTCTCGCCGAATCAAAGGCCAAGGGCGGCGGCACCATGACAGCACGGCTGGCCGCCGGCTACGGGAGGGACGTACTTTGCCTTCCTGGGCGCATCGACGACATCCGCTCCGCCGGGTGCAACCGATTGATTAAAGAGAAGATAGCCGAACCTATCACCGATCTTGAATCGCTGCCGGGCATGCTTGGCCTGGATTCGCGGGGCGGCGGCGCCGGCCCCGGACTGGAGAAGAGGCTGGAGGATTGTTATTCAGGCTCGGGGCAGGAAAGGCTGGGGGCGATAAAGCAGGTCTGCCTTTTGATCCGCGACAGGCGGGGGATCTCCCCCGACGAGATAAGCCGGGAGCTGGACATGGACTACGGAAAGGTATCGGCGATAGTCTGCCTGCTGGAAAGCGACGGCTTTATCTGCACCGATTTGCTCCGCCGGTGCTGCATTGACAATAAAAAATTGTAAATTTGTATTCTGATGGCCGTCGGCCGGAGTGGGACTGCGGTTCTGGGAACGTCGCTACGCGACCCTTCCCGCAAGCGGGCCCCTCCCTCTTCCGGTGCCGAGGGTGGCACGGTTCCCAGAACC
>JAFZBM010000063.1 GCA_017561765.1 Bacteroidales bacterium
GTGCTGATAGTCGGCGGAGGCCCGGCCGGGGTGTGCGCCGCCATCGCCGCTGCACGCTGCGGAGCCGAAACCCTGATAGTGGAGCAAGGCAACTGCCTCGGCGGCATGGCAACCCGCGGTCTCGTCGCCCCCTTCATGACCTGCTACGACACCACCGGAGAAATAATGGTCATCCGCGGCATCTTCGAAGAGATAGTCGACAGGATGGTTGCCCTGGGCGGCGCTATCCACCCCCGCGAAGTCCGCGCCGGCACCCCCTTCAGCGCCTGGATTACCGCCGGCCACGACCACCTCACCCCCTTCGACGCCGAAACGATGAAGTTCGTCCTTGACCAGATGTGCGACGAAGCCGGCGTCAAGGTAATGTACCACAGCACCCTGATCGACCCCATACTCAAAGGCAACAGAATCAACGGCATACGCGTCCTGAACCGCGAAGGTATCGCCCGCATCGGAGCCAAAGTGGTCATCGACGCGACCGGCGACGGCGACGTGGCCGCGCGCGCAGGCGTCCCCTGCACCTTCGGCAACCCCGAACTGGGCAAAGTTCAGCCCGCCACCCTCTTCTTCCACATAAACAACGTCGACAGCCCCAAACTCATAAAAGACGTCGAAGCCCACCTGCACGAGTTCCGCAAAGTCAACGGCGTGAGCTACAGGGCCCTGCACTGGAGAGTGGAGCAGGCCGAAGCCGCCGGCGAATGGGACATAGCCCGCAAGAGCGTCAACATCTACCGCGGCGTGCGCGAGGACGAATGGGCGGTGAACTGCACACGCATCGCCAATGTCGATTCCACCAGCACCGAGAGCCTCTCAGCCGCCGAAAAGGAAGGCCGCAGGCAGGTGCAGGAACTCCTCAACTTCTTCCATAAATATGTGCCGGGCTGCGAGAACGCAACCATCAAGAGTTCCGCATCCACACTCGGCATAAGGGAATCTCGCCACGTGCAGGGAGAACACCTCCTCACCGCCGACGACCTGCTTCAGGGAGTAGTACCCGACGACAGCATACTATGCGCCTCCAATTCGGTCGATGTACATGGTCGCGGAGGCGCCAGCACCACCGAGTACAAGACGGTGGAAAAAGGACAATGGTACGGACTCCCGCTCCGCAGCCTCATCCCCCTGCAAATCGACGGACTCATAGTGGCAGGCCGGGCCATTTCCGCCAGCTCCGACGCAGCCGGAGCCGTTCGCGTAATGCCTCCGTGCATGGCCATGGGGCACGCCGCCGGCATAGCCGCGGCGCTCGCGGCAAAAGGTGGAACCAAGCCCCGCAGCATCGACGCAAACGAAGTACGCACCATACTGCTTCAGCAGGGAGCCTTCCTCGGATAAACACACACTTAATAACAACCAAAATCAATGAAAAAACACATTCTGACAACTCTCCTGGCCACAATCCTCGGCGCATTCGCACTGAATGCCCAGATTGTGGTGTCCGGAACAGTTCTGGACAATGACGGCGCCCCCGTCATCGGAGCCGGTGTCGTAGAGCAGGGAACGCTCAACGGCACCACTACCGACATCGACGGAAAGTACAGCCTGTCCGTGGCGTCCGACAAGTCTGTGCTGGAAATAACCTGCATAGGATTTGAAAGCTCCCTGCAGACGGTAGGCACAAGAAAAACAATCGACGTAGTTCTACAGGAAGACTCCAAGCTCCTCGACGAGGTTGTGGTCATCGGCTACGGCACCGTCAAGAAGAAAGACCTCACCGGCGCAGTCGCCGCAGTGGACGGAGGCAAACTCTCCACCATCCAGGCGGTAGGACTCAGCCAGGCCCTCCAGGGCTCCATGCCCGGTGTGCAGGTCACGCGTACCAGCGGACTCCCGGGGGCAGGCGCCACCATCCGCGTGCGCGGTATCACCACCATCGGCGACTCCGACCCTCTCGTCATCGTTGACGGCGTGCCCGTGAGCACCATCAACGACGTCGATGTGGACGCCATCGAAAACATCACCGTCCTGAAGGATGCGGCATCCGCCTCCATCTATGGTGCCCGTGCATCGGCCGGCGTCATCCTCATCACCACCAAGAGGGCCAAGGAAGGAAACCTGAGCATCGACTACAACGGCTCCTTCAGCGTATTGACCCGTACCCGCCATCCCGAGCAGGTAAGCGCCAAACGCTTCATGGAACTGCAGAACGAGGCCAACTGGAACGATGCAGGCAACCCCGAAGGACGCGATTACTTCACATATGAGGAGGATTTCGTCAACAACTACATGGCCAACCATGAACTCGATCCCGACGCCTATCCCCTCACCGACTGGGATGCCTTGATGATTGACAAATGGGCTCCCCAGCACAAGCACCGCGTCGGCATCAGCTATGGTAACAAGAACATCAAGTCCCGCGCGATGCTCTCCTACGAGAACGAAGACGCCCTCTACGTAGGCCGCAACGTGGAACAGTACACCGCCCGCCTCAACAACGACATCAAGATCAACAACTTCATCTCGGCGTCGTTCGACATGACCTTCAACCACAAGTTGTCCAACAACAACCAGGTCAACCCCGTACAGGCGGCGTTCAAGTACAATCCCATCTACTGCGCAGTCTGGTCCGACGGCACCATGGGCCCGGGCAACAACGGCACCAACACCTACGCCCGCATCAATGCCGGCGGCTTCGACAATACCGAGCGCGACGCCTTCTACGGCAAGGCATCCCTCACCATCACCCCGTTCAAGAACTTCACCATCACGGGCGTGTTCGCACCCTCGCTGCGCAACAGCAAGGAGAAAGATTATGTCCAGCAGGCATACTACTATCGCGAGCCGGGAGTGCTGAGCAGCACGCCGCTGAGCGGATGTACATACAACTCCCTAACCGAGAGCCGTACGGATGCCAAAACCATTACGAAGCAGCTCCTGCTCAATTACAGCGCCGATTTCGGCAAGGACCACCACACCACCTACTTGCTCGGCTACGAGGACAGCTACAACTTCTCCGAGAGCCTGGTATCCGGGTCCGACCAGATTGCGCTCGCAGGTTATCCTTACATGAACCTCGCCAACAGGAACTACCTCATCGGAACCGATTCCGACGGCAACATCGTTTATCCCAAGGGCAACGCTTCCGAGAACGCATACCGTTCATACTTCGGCCGCTTCACCTATGACTTCAAGGGACGCTACCTGCTGCAGGTGAACGCCCGTTACGACCAGTCGTCACGCTTCGCCAAGGAGTACCGCGGAGGATTCTTCCCCTCCGTCTCCCTCGGCTGGGTGGTCACCGAAGAGCCCTGGATGCAGAGCCTCGTGGGCGGCGCCCTCAACTTTGCCAAGATCCGCGCATCCTACGGTACCCTCGGTAACGAGCGCATAGGTAACTATCCTTACCAGAGCCTCATAGCCTTCGGCAGCGTACCCATGTACGACTCCCCCACCAGCATCGCTTCCATGATGACCGCGGCCCAGACGGCATACTCAATCTACGACATCACCTGGGAAACCACCAAGACCTGGGACGTAGGTATCGACCTCACCATGTTCAACAACCGTTTGAACTTCACCGGCGACATCTACCGGAAGAATACATACAACATGCTCCTCAGCCGCAAGATTCCTGATGTGCTGGGCTATTCCGATCCTCAGGACAACATAGGCCAGATGCATACCAACGGCTGGGAAATCCAGCTCGGCTGGCAGGACCGCAAGGGTGATTTCACTTATGCATTCAGCGCCAACCTCTCCGACTACACCTCCATCATGGGCGACCTGGGCGGCTATCAGAGCCTCGGCAGCCAGATCATCAAGGAAGGTGAAGAATACCTGGCATGGTACGGCTACCGCAGCAACGGTCTGTACCTTACGGAAGAGCAGCTCGCCAACAGCGCCAAGCTCTATCCGAGCGTGGGCCTTGGAAATATCGAGTACAAGGATCTTGACGGCCCTGACGGCACTCCCGGCAATCCAGTCCCCGACGGTATCGTGAACGCCACCTACGACCGCGAAGTGCTTGGCAGCTCCTCGCCTCACTACCAGTTCGGCGGCAACATCCTGCTCGGCTGGAAGAACTGGGATCTCTCCATGACCTTCCAGGGCATAGGCAAGGTCCTGGCATGGAAGAGCCAGGCCATGATGTACCGCGACGGCGACGCCTACACCTTCCCCGTCGAGTACGACAAGCACTACTGGAGCCGTTACAAGAGCGACGAGGATAACGCCAAGGCCCTCTACCCGCGCGCGACCCTCACCAACTCCGCCAAGAACGACTATGAGCAGACCTCAGACTACTGGCTCTTCAACGGCGGTTACTTCCGCATGAAGAACATAACCCTGAGCTATACAATTCCGGAACGCATTATCAAAGCTATCAACCTCGAAAAACTGCGCGTATACGCCAGCGCCACCGATCCTTTCTCAATCGACAGATTCCCTCAAGGCTGGGATCCCGAGTCCTACTCCAACCTCAGCGCCTACATGACAAGGACTTTCACCATCGGTTTGCAGGTAGTATTCGGTGGAGACACTTCCATTGCCTCTGCCCGCGGAGCCGGTTACACCACACCTGCCGCAGCCGCTGCAACCATCAAGTCAGTCAAAGCAGCAGAGCCTGAAGTCAAGGAAGTAATCAAAGAAGTCGTAAAGGAAGTAGAAAAGATTGTCGAGGTCGAGAAGGTTGTTGAAAAGAAGGTCGAAGTACCTGTTTCCACTCTCAAGGGTGAATACACCGACGACCTCTACTTCATCATCGGCAAGTCCGAGATCCGTCCCGACGAGGCCTTCAAGCTCGGCCGTATCTGCCAGATCCTGAAGGATAATCCTGACGCCAAGATCGTGGTCACCGGTTATGCCGACTCCGGCACCGGCACGACAGAGATTAACAAGGCCCTCTCCGAAGACCGCGCAAACGTTGTTGCAGAAATGCTTAAGAACGCCGGTATCTCCGCCGACCGCATCGTCTGCGAGGCCGCCGGCACAGACAGGGATGCCAATGCAGACCCGTCCGACAACCGTGTTGCCGTTTGTATCATCAAGTAATTAACGCGCCATGAAAAAATATTTGATTCTTTTACTCTCCGCTGCTCTCGCACTGGCCGCCTGTACTCCGGAAGTCAATCCCGGAAACGAGGTGAAGGAATATGCGGGCAGCAGGGCATCAGTGGAACTTTCCACTACTGACCGCTTACCGGCCGAAGGCGGCACGCTGATTGCCAAAGTGCACCGTAGTCCGGAATTCACAGTATCCGTTCCCAAGACGGCCGACTGGCTTTCGGTATCGCAGGCCGACAGTACGGTAACGGTGAACGTCAAGGCAAACAGCTCCGCCGTGGCCCGCGCCGCCCACCTGAGCATCATCGACAAAGAGCTCAATATTTCCGTCACCAGCTTCGACGTGGTGCAGCTCGGAACCGAAAAGGAAGTCGTACGCAAGAACTTCCAGATTTCAACTCAATCGCTGCTCGCCAAGGCCGATGACACAAGCGCGTCATTCACAATCACCAGCGAAGTCGCCTGGACAGTAAGCAGTTCCAATCCTGCGTTCGTTCCCAGTCCCGCATCCGGCGAGGGTGACGGCACCGTCACGGTGAGCTTCCCTGCCAATACGGTGCCCGAAGAGGTAACGGCCCTGATCACTGTCAGCACAACCGATGAGGGCGTGCTCAACAATGAACTTGTAGTCACCATCACGCAGGAAGCCGGGAAGGCCGACAATCCTGCCGTGAAACCTGCACCCGGAACCGTTCTGGCTGAGTGGGAATTCGAGACAGCCCAGACTGAAGCACTTCGTGCCGGTGGTATTGAAGGAGTTTCACTCGATGATGACAATTTGCCCGGTAATGTTGGAAATCCTTATGTCCCGGCACTTGTATCAGGAAAAGGAAAGCTCGAATATTACAACGGATCCGACAAGAGCGCTTATGCCACCAAGAAGCATAAACGCCGTATAGGCACCCGTGGAGAGCTTTGTGTCTATGGATCATGGAAGGATGATTACATTTTATGGACTGCCTCTACCGAAAATGATGCGCCGCTGGCGGCCGGGACCAAAATCCAGGTCAATTTCGCCCTCCGTCCCAACGGAGCCGGTGTCATGAGGGACTGGAAATGTGAAGTCCTTGACGGAGACACATGGAAAGAACTTGAATCCGTCCAGCTTGAATTCCATCCGAGTGCCGCCGGAACCGAGGCCGATCCCAAGCAGGTCAACGCTATTATAATCAGAAGCGCCACCCTGACCAAGGATACCCCTGATGCCTGCTTCCGGTTCACATGCACATCCCAGTTTAACAGCGCCGGCGTAGAGCTTACCGAACTTGTGAAGGGCGACGCCTTGCGTTTTGCAGGAAAATTCCTGGAAGCCACGGAGACTGAAGCTTACCTCCAGGTTCCCGAGAATCCCAAGATTATGGTCGTAGAATAAAAAAACAAAGGATATGAAAAAGATAATATTCTCGATATTTGCCGCCGCGGCACTTCTGACCGCATGTGTGGACCTTGACCTGAGTCCAAAGAGCCAGGGCTCCAGCGAAAACTGGTACTCCACGGCCCAGGAACTTGAGTTTTCGCTCAACGCCCTCTACAAGCCGACCATGTGGTACACCGAAGCCTGGCGCCTCTGGCCTACTGACCGATGGACCGACGACTGGAACCAGCGCACCCAGACCTACGACTGGCTGGGCGGCACCATCTCCACCACCTGGGGTGAAGGTGCAAAGCACTGGGCCAACTACTACAAA
>JAFZBM010000064.1 GCA_017561765.1 Bacteroidales bacterium
AAACTTGGGAAAAGGCCCCCGGCACAGGGAGGCCGTCCGCCTGGCAGCAACAAAAGTTCGCCAGCATAGATTTTTTGACAGAAACGAGATAGATAATATGAGTTTAAAATGTGGTATAGTAGGGCTTCCGAACGTGGGTAAATCCACGCTGTTCAACTGCGTGAGCAGCGGCAAAGCCCAGAGCGCCAACTTCCCTTTCTGCACCATTGAGCCCAACCTCGGCTCCACCAATGTTCCGGACCGCCGGCTCGAAGTCCTGACCGATATCTGCCATCCCCAGCGCAGCATCCCTGCAACCGTCGACATTGTTGACATAGCGGGTCTGGTGAAGGGGGCCAGCAGGGGCGAAGGCCTTGGCAATCAGTTCCTTGCAAACATCCGCGAATGCGACGCCATCCTGCACGTGCTGCGCTGTTTCGACGACGGCAACGTCGTGCACGTTGACGGCTCTGTCGACCCCGTACGCGACAAGGAGGTTGTGGACACGGAGCTTCAGATAAAGGACCTTGAGACGGTGGAGGCGCGTCTTTCCAAGTGCGTCAAGGCGGCGCAGGCGGGCGACAAGGATTCCCGCAAGCTCGCCGACCTGCTCACTCGCTACAAGGCGGCCCTGGAGCAGGGGCGTTCGTGCCGCAGCGTGAAACTGCTCAACGAGGACGAAGAGCGTCTCGCACACGACTTGTTCCTGCTTACAAACAAGCCCGTGCTATATGTGTGCAATGTCGACGATGCCTCCGCAGCTACCGGCAACGCCTATGTGGACGCAGTCCGCGAGGCGGTGAAGGACGAGGACGCCGGTATACTCATCATCTCCGCCCGCACTGAGTCGGAAATTGCCGAAATGGAGGAATATGAAGACCGCCAGATGTTCCTTGAGGAAATGGGACTCGAGGAATCGGGCGTGGTGCGTCTCATCCAGGGCGCTTATAAGCTGTTGGGCCTGAGGACTTTCTTCACTGCCGGTGCTGACGAGTGCCGCGCCTGGACCATTCATGCCGGCGACAAGGCGCCCAAGGCGGCCGGAGTGATTCACACCGACTTCGAGAAAGGTTTCATAAGGGCGGAAGTCATCAAGTACGAGGATTTCGTGACCTACCGCACCGAGGCCGCCGTGCGCGCTGCAGGCAAGATGGGCGTCGAAGGCAAGGACTATGTGGTGCAGGACGGCGATATAATGCATTTTTTGTTTAACGTATAATACTGATAACCAATGAAAGAAAGAATCCATGGCAAATTTGCGGAGCTCTTCGGCGAGGGCGGGGTGTTCTATGCCGCGGCAGGCCGCATAAATCTCATAGGTGAGCATACCGACTATAACGGCGGGTATGTGTTCCCCGGAGCCATCGACAAAGGCATTATGGCTGAAATCAAGCCCAACGGGAGCTCCCGCGTGCGCTTGTATTCGCTCGATTATGATGCAGCGGCGGAATTCGGCCTCGAGGAGGCGGACCTGCCTGCCGAGCAGTGGGCGAGATATATCTTCGGCGTATGCCGCGAGACCATCAAGCGCGGCGGCAAAGTGGCCGGTTTCGACGCGGTTTTCGCCGGTGACGTGCCCCTTGGCGCAGGTCTCAGTTCGTCCGCGGCTCTCGAGAGTTGCTTCGCATTCGCCATCAACGACCTCAACGGCAACGGCATAGACAAGTTCGAACTTGCCCGCATAGGACAGAGCACCGAGCACAACTACTGCGGTGTGATGTGCGGCATAATGGACCAGTTTGCCTCCTGCTTCGGCAAGGCCGGCCAGCTCATTCGCCTGAACTGCAAGACGCTTGATTATCAATATTTTCCGTTTAAACCCGAGGGGTACCGCCTGGTGCTGCTCGACACTTGCGTGAAGCACGAGCTTGCAAGTTCTGCCTACAACTTCCGCCGTCAGTCCTGCGAGAAGGCCGCCGCGGCCATAAAGGTCAATCATCCCGAGGTGGACTTCCTGTCCGACTGCAAGAGGGTGTGGCTTGACGAAGTTCGCGACAAGATTACTGAAGAGGACTTCATCCGTGCCGAGTATGTTATAGGCGAGGTGCAGAGGGTTCTCGATGTTTGCGACGCCCTGGAACGTGGTGATTATGAGACCGTAGGCGAGATGATGTACCAGACCCACTTCGGCCTCAGCCGCCTTTACGAGGTGAGCTGCCCGGAACTGGATTTCCTGGCAAAGCTTGCACGGAAGATGGAAGTCACCGGCTCCCGCGTTATGGGCGGCGGTTTCGGTGGATGCACCATCAATCTCGTCAAGGACGAACTCTACGACTCATTCGTCGCCGCTGCGGCAGAGCAGTACAAGGCAAAGTTCGGTCACGAACTCAAGGTCTATGACGTTGTAATTTCCGACGGAGCGCGCAGACTATAGAATGTCACGACGCCTTCTTGCCGTAGTCCTGGGGCTGATCATGGCCCTGCCAGCCGCCGCCCAGTTTTACTCGCTGGGCAGCGAGCCGGCCTTTGCGGCATGGCGTCATATACGCACAGCCGACTACGACGTCATTTATCCCCGGGGCCTGGATTCGCTGGCACAAGTTTACGCCGCCGCCCTCGAACGGCAGAAAATGCCCGTGGGCGTAACTGCAGGCTATTATCCCAACCAGCTATATAAAAAGCAGCTGCCCGTGATTCTGCATCCCTGGACGGCAAGTACCAACGGTATGGTGGCCTGGACGCCCCGGCGCATGGAGCTGCTGACGACCCCGGATGCCAACGTCCGCATGCCCCAGCCATGGGTGGAGCATCTGGTCACTCACGAGAGCCGCCACGTGGCGCAGATGCAGTTCGTGAACGAGAAGCCATACAGGCCCGCGTCCTGGCTGCTCGGGGAATTCACGGCGGGTGCGGTGTCGGCGATTTACTGCGGGCCTGCGTTCTACGAGGGCGACGCGGTGGTGGCGGAGACCGAGCTGAGCCGGGCCGGACGCGGGCGCAACTCCGCTTTCCTGGAGTACTACCGCGCCGCTTTCAGGGAGGGCGACACCCGCAACTACTGGCGCTGGCGCTACGGATCGCTGCGCTATTTTACTCCTGATTACTATACGCTTGGCTATATCACTATGGCCGGTATGCGCGATGTGTACGACGTCCCCGATTTCACGGCCCGCTACTACGGCCGCATCTTCCGGAAGAAATGGCCGCTCCCTCTGTTCAACTTGCAGGGCACGGTAAAGGAGGTGTCCGGCAAGCGCTTCAAAGATGCTTTTGCCGAAATCACCGACACCCTCGGCGCACGCTGGAGCCGCGACGAGGCCGCCCGCGCCCCGTTCATGCCGTCGCGGGCCCTGACTGCCGACAGGAGACATTACACCGAGTATTCCTCGAACTGCTATATGGACAGCCTGCTCTACAGCGTCCGGAGCGGCATGACAATGGCTCCGCAGCTGGTGCGGATCGACACTTCGGGCAGGGAGACTTACCTTGTGCCGTTTTCCTACAGCGTATCGCCTCTCAAGGGCTCCGACGCCTTCCGGCGTATCTACTGGAGCGAAGTCAGGTCCGATCCGCGCTGGGACTTGAAGTCGTACTCGGAGATATGGTTCGTCACTGTCGACGGATGCAAGAAACGCATAAGCTCCCGTACAAGGTGGTACAATCCTGCGCCGTCCGAGGATGGTTCGCTGGTGTCGGTTACCGAATATCCGGTAGCGGGCGGTACTGCCATAGTGCTGCTGGATGCATTGAGTTTCAAGGCGGTGGACCGTCTTGCGGCGCCGGACGGGATGCAGCTGGTGGAGAGCGACTGGGTGGACGGTAATCTGTACGCGAGCGCCGTCACCGACGACGGATTCGGGATCTACCGCCACGACGAATCCGGCTGGACCCGCGTGCTGGACTGCGGAAATGTGAATATGAAGGGGCTTTTCGCCCACGACGGCAGGCTTTGTTTTACCTCCGACCTTAACGGCGTCGACGAGTTGTACGCCTTCGATCCTTCCGGCGGTGCTGTCGTCAGGCTGACTTCGTCGGTGCAGGGAGGCGGGAGTTACCGCTTCTCGCCCGACGGGCAGACTCTTGCCTTCTCGGTGCCGGGGCGCGGCGGGCGGAATCTGCATCTGACATCGGCCCGGCAGCTGCCTGACCCCGTCCCCGCCGACTTCAGCCAGCCTCACCGCTTCGAATTCGCCGAAACCCTGGCTGCCCAGGGGCAGCAGGCCTCCGGCACCGTCGTGCCCTCCGACTCCGTCATGCCCGACCCGATCGGGCATCCCTCCGAGCCCTACAACCGCCTCGCCAACCTTTTCCGCTTCCACTCCTGGGCCCCGGTCTACGTGGACTATGACGCCATAGCGGACATGAGTTTCGAGAGCATCACCAGTTCCGCCGGCCTCGGGGCCACCGCATTCTTCCAGAACCATCTCAACACCATGCAGGGTTCCGTGGCATACAACGCCGGCTTTTCCGACGGAAGCTTGATACATAAGGCCGAAGCCAAATTCACCTACTCCGGTTTCTATCCCGTCATCGAGACCAGTCTGACGCTGAGCAGCCGTCCCGCGACGCTATATTTCCTGAAGACCGACTTCACCGATTTTTCGTACCGGGTATCGCTAGGCAGCGATGATATGTCCGGCCTCCCCTCGTTCAACGCCGGCGTCACCGCCTATGTGCCGTTCCGGTTCAACTACGGAGGCTGGTACAGGGGAGTGGTGCCGCAGATACGCTGGAACATATCCAACAGTTTGTTCACTCACGGCAGTTTCGCTCCCATGAACCGTCTGTCATTGAGCCTCAGGGCCTACGCGGTGCGGGCGACTCCGCCCAGGCGCATTTATCCGTCGACCGGAGGAGGGGCCGAGGTGGGATGGAGCGGCAGGCCGTGGGCCCAGAACATACTTTCTTCCTGCGCTTATTTCTATACTTACGGTTATCTGCCGGGCTTGATGGACACCCATGGCGTACGCCTTTCGGCCACGTTCCAGACACCGGTCTCTGATGCCATTTTCAACGAGCGTTACGTGGCCGTGCTGCCCAGGGGGATGTCGTCCTACGTTTCCATGGCCTCCAGCCTGGCCGGATATCCGCTTCAGAGCCGTTTCACGACCGATTATGCTTTCCCCTTCGCACCGCTCGACTGGTCTGGACTCGGCCCTGTGGCCTATGTGAGGAACCTGGAATGCACCCTCCACGGTGACTTTTCGTACTTTAAGGGAGAGTATTCCAGCAAAAAGCTCGCAAGTTTCGGCGCCGACCTCTGCGCCATCCTCGGCAACCTGCTGTGGATCCCGTCCGACACCCGCATCGGGGTCAGCTATTACTATAACATAGGGGTTCCAGCCGGCAAGAGTCCCCACTACTGGGGCGCCGTCTTCAACGTCGACTTCTGACGGTCGCCTGGTGCTGGTTGCGGTAGAGCTGCCAGCTGTTGAAGAGGTTCTGCCATATTGCGTATAGCCCTCCGGCTACTGACGTCACAGGTGTCAAGTAATTGTATCCCAGCCAGATAAGGAATCCCGTGTTCTTCTGCCCGAGCGCCTGCCCGGCCGTCACTCGTTCATCTTCCTTTTCCGTGCTCCGCCGTCCGAGGAACTTGCCGAAAGCGAACTGCAGCGCGCACGCCAATATCGACACAAGTACGATGCCGGCAATGGCGCCGCCGCTCAGATTGCTCATCACCAGGGCCCTGGCCGACAGCAGCATGGCCAGTGTAAGCCCGACGCCCCAGATGTAGAATGCATACCTGCTCAGCCGCATCATGGTACGTTGCAGCTTGTGGGTGGTGTAGCGGATGAGCCAAGCCAGCGCTCCCGGCAGCACAAGCACCGGGAAGACTTTGCCGGCAATATGCCCCACGTAGCTCCAGAAGCCAAGTTCGGCAGACGGGCGCACCATAGGTATCACCGTGGGTATCAGGAAAGTAGCGGCGACGTTAATCAGTCCCAGGTAAGTCACCGTCTCGGCAAGAGATCCGCCGAGCTTGTCGGTAATCACCCCTGCCGCGGACGCAGTCGGGCATATCAGACAGAGCATCGCGCACTCAAGCAGGATACGCGTTTCGCCGCTGAAGCGCGACAGCACGACGGCTATTCCGATGAACAGCAGCACCTGGAACAGCAGTGCTATCAGGTGCCAGGGGCGTATCTTCAAGTCGTGCGGGGAGATTTTAACGAATTGGAAAAACAGCAGCAGCGCTATCACGAGCCGCTGTCCTTCCGACGCCGCCGTGCCCAGCGCGTGTCCGTAGGGATGCAGGAACGGCATCCCCCGGTAGATAAAGTACAAACTGATTCCCAGCACTATAGCGCCGGGCAGCATCCAGTCTTGAACGAATCGCCCTACGCGTCCCACATCAGAAGTTCACTTTCAGCGACATGCCGAAAGTGGGAGTGAAATTCCCGGTTCCTGCGGAGGGAACCATTGCCAGCGTCGGATCAAGTTTGACCTGCACGCCGCCAAGAAGCCCGTCAGCGTCCTGGAAGTACATGTTCTTGACTTTTGCAATGCGTACTGCGTCACAAATGCCCCAGATATTCACTATGGCGTGTCCGGCCAGGGTGAGCAGCAGGGCTCCGCCGCCGTTGATTATATACTTTTCGCTCTCTCCGTAATAATAAGCGTCGGAGAGACCGGAGAGGCCGGACAGGCCGTAGCCGAATGCCGACATTTCAATGCATTCAGCTACCAGGAAACCAAGGTTCGCTCCGAAGAATCCGAGGCCCCTGCCCCATTCGTCGGCGAGAGCCTGGCCCAGGCCGGGAACGAGGAATGAACACATTCCGCCTACCCACGGCTGGTAGGGATCACTGCTCCGGGATACGTAATAATAAGGATTGTAAAGGTTCTTGATATCGGCATAGCGCACATCCGGCCTCGGCTCATAGTTCCTTTCGGCATAATATGGAGGCTGCGGGTAGCGCTCTGCGGTTACGGGCGGCTGCGGGAAACGCTTGTCGGCGTTATCTTCCCGCACCAGTCTGAAAGTCTCAACCGTGCCGTTCTCATAAGTAATCGAAGCTATCTCGTTGATTTGCAGCACATAAATGGGGCCGTTCGGATTGTCGGCCCGTTTGTACTTTATAGCGTCGGAGCTCACTTCGGTGACCTTGGCCTTTATTTCCGTGCCGTTCTTCAGCACAACAATATCCTGCGCCCGGACCGCCCAGCAGGCAGCCAGCGCCATAATAGCAACAAGCAGTATCTTTTTCATAGACGTTGAGTTTTTCATCTGCAAAGATAAGAATAATTCGTTTTTTCAAGAAAAGCAGTATCTTTGTTTTCATGACTCCCCGTTTCGACATGGCGCTCCCTCCGATCCGTACCCGCTGGTACTTGCGCCCCATTACTTATCTCCTGAGCCTCCCGGACGTACTCTCGCACAAGACCGTCATCCATTACGACGGCACCAAGGACCTTAAAGGGCCTTATGTGCTTCTGAGCAACCACAATGCGTTCATGGATTTCAAGGTGCTGACCAAGGCCATCTACCCGCGGCGTGCCAATTACGTAGTTGCGATCGACGGCTTCATCGGGCGCGAGTGGCTGCTGCGTAACGTAGGCTGCATCTGCAAGCGCAAGTTTACCAACGACATCACGCTGGTCCGGCACCTGTCGAAAGTGATTGAAAACGGGGACGTTGCGGTTATCTATCCCGAGGCGCGCTATTCCCTCTGCGGCACAACCGCCGTACTGCCGGAATCGCTTGGCAAGCTGTGCCGCATGCTGGGCGTGCCGGTAGCGGTGCTGGTCTGCCACGGGCATCATGTCAATTCCCCCTTCTGGAACCTGCACTCCCGCGGCATCAAGCCCACGGAGGCCGATTTCAAGCTGCTGTTCACTCCGGAGGATCTCAAAACCCTGCCGCTGGACGAAATCAACGCCCGTCTGGTGGAGGCGTTCCAGTACGACGACTTCACCTGGCTGCAGCAGAAGGGCATCAAGATGAAATATGACAAACGCGCCGAGGGCCTGCAGCGGGTGCTCTACCAATGCCCGCACTGCGGCACCGAGTACGAAATGGACAGCAGCGGCAACGAATTGATCTGCAAGCACTGCGGCAAGCGCTGGACTATGGATGAGTACGGCGTGCTGCATGCGGTAGGCGATGCTCCCACCGAGTTCCCACATGTTCCCGACTGGTACGAATGGGAGCGTGCGAATGTGCGTGCGGAGGTGGAAGCGGGAACCTACGACAGCGGCGAACTGCCGGTGGAGGTGCGCTCGCTGCCCAACGCCAAGCGCTTCATCGCCCTGGGCAGCGGTACCATGCGCCACAATGCCGACGGCTTCGTGGTGAAAGTGCGGAGCCTGCTTGGAAAGGAGTACGAGATGAAGATTCCCGTACCCTCGCTGTACTCATGTCACATCGAGTACAATTACCTTGGCAAGTGGGGCGACTGCGTCGACCTGAATACGCTCGAAGACACCTGGTACACCTATCCCAAGGTCCCCCGCTGCTCCGTGACAAAGATGGCGCTCGCTACCGAAGAACTATACTTTGCCTGGCGCCGCTCCATAGGCAAGCCCTGCAAGCCCGGTCTCGCATAAAAAATCCCGCAGGAAATTAAGTCCTGCGGGAGAAGTAGTTCGTTACTTGATAAACGCGTGTGAGCTGGTCATTGTGGCTGGATCGAGCGCCTCGTCCAGTTTTTCCTTGGTCATGTAGCCGTGCTCAAGCACGAGGTCGTACACGCTTCGGCCGGTTTCCAGCGCCTCCTTGGCAACCTTCGTTGAGGTCTTGTATCCTATATAAGGATTGAGGGCGGTTACGATACCGATGGAGTTTTTGACCATCTCGTAGCAATGATCCACATTGACGGTGATTCCCTCGACGCAGCGGGTGCGCAGGGTGTCAAGTGCATTGCGCAGCCAGGTCACGCTTTCCAGCACCGACTGGGCGATGACGGGCTCCATGACATTGAGCTGCAGCTGGCCGGCCTCGGCGGCGAAAGCCACGGTGGTGTCGTTGCCTATCACCTTGAAACATACCTGGTTGGTGACTTCAGGGATGACGGGATTCACCTTGCCGGGCATGATGGAGGAACCGGGCGCCATGGGCGGAAGGTTGATCTCATGCAGGCCGCAGCGGGGACCGGAGGCCATGAGGCGCAGGTCGTTGCATATCTTTGAAAGCTTGATGGCCAGCCTCTTAAGGGCTGCGGAATAGCTCACGTAAGCGCCGGTGTCGGGAGTGGCTTCCACCAGGTCGGGGGCCTTGAGGAACGTCTCGCCGGTGTATTCCGAAAGCCTGCGGGTGCAGAGCTCGGCAAAGCCGGGAACGGCGTTGAGGCCGGTGCCGATGGCCGTACCACCCATGTTTATCTCCTTGAGCAGCACTACGTTGCGCTCCAGGTTGGCAACCTCTTCCTCAAGGTTGTTGGCAAATGCGTTGAACTCCTGTCCGGAGGTCATGGGCACTGCATCCTGCAGCTGGGTGCGCCCCATCTTTATAATATCCTTGAATTCGTCGCCCTTGGTGCGGAAAGCCGCGATGAGGGCCTTGAGCGAGTTGACAAGATGTTTGTTCATGCGCACGAAGGTGTACCTGAATGCGGTGGGATATGCGTCGTTGGTGGACTGGGCGCAGTTCACGTGGTCGTTGGGCGAGCAGAACTGGTATTCACCTTTCTTATGTCCCATGAGTTCCAGGGCGCGGTTGGCGATTACTTCGTTGGCGTTCATGTTTACGGAGGTACCGGCACCGCCCTGCATCATGTCCACGGGGAACTGGTCGTGCAGCTTGCCGTCCACAATCTCGCAGCAGGCGGCCACTATGGCGTCCGCTATCTTGCGGTCCAGCGCGCCCAGCTCGGCGTTGGCCTCGGCCGCAGCCATC
>JAFZBM010000065.1 GCA_017561765.1 Bacteroidales bacterium
AATTTTACACAAAATATTTGCATGTTTGGTTTTTTATTCTTTCCTTTGCGTAAAATTTACACAAAAATGGAACACAACAACCGCTTCTGGCAGAATCCTTTCATCAACAAGATCTGCATCATTATCATCCTTGCCCTGTTCATGCTTATCCCCTTGAGCCTGATAACCAAACAAGTGGGTGAGCGGGAATATCACCACAACGAGTCGTTGAGGGACATCACCGGCAACTGGGGACACGCACAAACGTTCTACGGTCCCATGATCACTTACAAATACTTGAAAGACACGGGCGATAAAGACAAAACGGAAACTATAAGCGCCACTTTGTATCCCGACAGCCTCAAGTATGTCGTCAACTCCACGTCAAAGGAACTGCACCGGTCCATCTTTGATGTTTCTGTATACACTGCGGACATCTCGATTCAAGGATACTTTATCCTCGACGAACACCTTGCCGGCACAGGTGAAGGGACTCTCGCCTTCAATCTGTCGGACCTTAAGGGCATACAGGGCAATCCCGTATTCGTCTGTGACGGAAAGGAGCTCAAACTGAAAGCAGTAGAAGGCGGACTGAATGCGGAACTTGTGCTGGATAAAAAGGCGAAGGAAGGCGACAGAATACCATTCCAAATATCAATGAGAATGAATGGCTCCGAGTCGATATTCTTCAAGCCGGTGGGGAGCATCACCGAAGTGGAGATGAATTCCGATTATCCCGATCCTTCTTTCTCCGGCGACTTCCTGCCGGTAGAGCGCGAAGTGCGCGAGGACGGGTTCACCGCAAAATGGCTGGTTTCGCAGATTACTTTGGCCAGCCTTTCGTCCTCCAGCTTCGGTGTCAAGCTCGTAAAACCGGTAACTCAGTACCGCCAGACCGAAAGGGCGACAAAGTACGGGCTGCTCGTCATTTTCCTGGTATTCATAGCCGGTTTCGTGGTAGAAATAGTCTCAAAAAAGCCCATCAACATCATCCAGTATCTGGTAATAGGCGCCTCCCTTGTGCTGTTCTACTCGCTTTTGCTGGCATTCTCCGACTTTATGTCATTCGGCCTCTCATACCTGATTGCCGCCTCCATGACCGTAATCGCCCTGTGTCTGTACTTTGCCGGCATCGTCAAGAGCAAATGGGCAATCGTGCTCACCGGCCTGGTAGCACTCGCCTATGGAATTATCTACATCCTGCTTCAGATGGAGACTTTCGCCTTCCTTACCGGCACTCTCCTGCTCTTCTTCATCCTCTGCATCATCATGGCCCTCACGCGGAACCTTAAAATAGGCTGGCCCCGTGAGACTGATTGATCCGATTATGAATGCCGTTACCTGATTTCCTTCCCGAACGGGAAAACGGAACTGATTGCCAGGTTGAAGTGCTTCAGTCCCCAGGGTATGCCCACTATAGTGATGCAGAACAGGAGGCCGCACACAAGGTGAATCGCTGCAATCTCCCACCAACCGAGCAGGATCCAGATAAGGTTCATTATAGTGGACAGGCATCCCGGTTCATTGGGACCGTTGACCAAATCGTGCCCGAAAGGCCACAAGGCATAGGTACCCAGTTTGAACAATTGCACCCCGAATGGTATACCGATGATGGTGATGCACATCAGCAGCCCCACCAGATAGTAAATCAGGGCGATAATAATGCCGCCCAGGAAGAGCCAGATTATGTTGCCTATGGAATTCACCGCCCCTGTCCCTCCAATATCTGGGATGCCGCGTTTTTGGTGTCCACCTTCTCTATGATGCGTTCGAGAATTCCGTTCTCATCAAAGATGAAAGTGCGCCTCAACGTTCCCATAGTTGACTTGCCGTACATCTTTTTCTCCCCCCAGGCGCCGAAGTCCTTCAGCATCTGCATGCCGGTGTCCGCCAGCAAACGGAACGGCAGTTCATACTTCGCACGGAAGCCCGTGTGGGACTTTGCGCTGTCCTTGCTCACGCCCACCACATTGTATCCGGCGGCGGCAAGTTCGGCATAATTGTCCCGGAAAGAGCACGCCTCGGCAGTACAGCCAGAGGTGTTGTCCTTGGGATAGAAGTAGATGATGGTCTTTTTACCCTTGCCGATGAAATCTTCAGACTTCACCGCTGCGCCGTCCTGGTCAATGACCTCGAAGGAAGGCATCTTATCTCCAATTTTCAGCATAATATTATCATTTTTCTATTGTCTGCGTTCCGGATGACGGCACCTGCTTCTTTTTCAGCCGGCCGGCACGGCGGAGAGAATCGCTGATTATCCATTGCAGCTGACCGTTGATGCTGCGGAACTCGTCCGCAGCCCAACGTTCCAGAGCGTCCATCGTCTCGGGATCGATACGGAGGACAAAACTCTTGACAGCTTCTTTCTCCCTTGACATATCAATAAAGCGAACCGGAGTTGACCACGGGCTGGGCGGGCTCATCGCCGCAGAGCACTACCAGCAGGTTGCTTACCATGGCAGCCTTGCGCTCCTCGTCAAGATCGACCACGCCTTCGTCCTTGAGTTTGTCGAGAGCCATCTTGACCATGCTCACAGCGCCGTCGACAATCTTCTCGCGTGCTGCGATGATGGCGTCCGCCTGCTGGCGGCGGAGCATTACAGCGGCAATCTCGGGAGCGTAAGCAAGATAGTTGATGCGGGCTTCAATTACATGGAGACCGGCCATCGAAAGACGCTCGTTGAGAGTTGTAACCAACTGCTCGTTAATCACTTCCGCATTGCTCCGAAGAGTCAGTTCATCGGCAGAGTCGGCATTGTCGTAGGCATACAGGCCCGCGACCTGGCGAAGGGCGGCGTCGCTCTGGACACGGACGAAGTTCTCAAAGGCCTGCGAAAGCATGCGTGCCACGCCACGGGAAGATGTGTTGGCGGCGGGAGCGGCAAGCGACTGGCTGTCGATCTCGAACAGGGCCTTGTACGTATCGGCCAGCTTCCAGACCAGCACCATGCCTATCATGACGGGATTGCCAGCCTTGTCATTGACCTTGATGGGCTCGGGATTGAGGTTGCGGGCACGGAGACTCACGCCTTTCTTGCTCAGCAAAGGATTGACCCAGTAGAACCCGGTCTTGGTGAAGGTTCCGCTGTACTTTCCGAAGAACACCAGCACCTTGGCCTCGTTGGGTTCAAGCTTGATGAAACCATTCATACACAAGGCAAAGAGCATCATCCCTATAGCGCCGAAGATAGCATATGTACTATTATTATCCGCCTGAATAAAAAGGTATATGACGGCGGCGAACAGCACGATTACTATAAACAATGCAAGAAAACCGTTAAGGCAAATGCCTTTGTAGGAGAATTCATTCGTTTTCATAATAATATCATTTTGATATTGCAAAGATACAACAGAATTTCGATTTTGCAAGGGGAATCCGGGAAAAGTGCGATTAATTTGCAATATTACCACTGAAAAAACCTATATTGCATCTGACTTAATATAATAACGAACCAGTGAAGCCCACAGTACCATTCATAGAGGCCAAGTTCGATGAGTTCAACAGCCTGATGTTCGGCGGGACGCTGCCGCGGATTCCGGTGGCGCTGGGCAAATCGGCTTCGTACGTCGGCCAGTGCACATTCAAGACGCGCAGGAAGTTTTTCGGAGGGCTGGAGCACTACGGCTTCCGGCTGCGCTTCAGCACCCGGTTCGACCTGCCGGAAACGGAAGTGGAGGACACCATCATCCACGAAATGATTCACTACTACATCAAGCTTAACGGCATCAAGGACAGTTCGGCGCACGGCAGGGTCTTCCGGCAGATGATGAACGACATCAACAGCAAGTACGGCCGACACATCACCATATCGCACCGGTCAACCAAAGAACAACGTGAAGCCCTTATCGACAAACGTCCCAAGTGGCACGTGGTGGCAATCGTCAACTTCACGGATGGACGGCAGGGCCTGAAACTTCTGCCGCGCATCAAAGAGCGCATCACCGCCTACCACAGGACGGTGGGAAGAAACCCCGATGTCTCCGGCATCAAATATTACATGGAAAACGATCCGTGGTTCAACCGCTTCCCCACTTCATCCGCATTCAACGTCATCTTCGCCCCGATGGACGAAGTGAGCGCCCACATCAGCGGAAAAACAAAACTCACCGTGACCAGGAATGAAGTGACCGTGGAAGATGATAAATAATTGTTATATTTGTAACGACTTACACTTCAAGCATATGAGAAAGATTCTATTTTTCCTGTCGGTCGTGATGATACTGTCTTCCTGCGTAAAGGGGATGGACCCGTACGAAGGAGGAGACGGTGCCCGGGCCAACATCAACGGCACCAAGTGTATCATGCTCGGCAGCGTGAACTCAAACAACATCTACGCCGGATACAACTGCACAGGGCCCTACCGGTTCACCACCAGCCCCATAATCCTGTATCATAATATCGACCAGCGCTCTTATACGCTGAACCTCCAGGTGTCCGACGTGCAGGCACTCACGCCGGGCGTGAGATACACCTTCCCTTCCGGAGACAACGAAGCATACATTTCCTATATATCGGACGAAGTCACCGGAGATAATATTGAACTGCACGGATGGTTGAGCTTCACCAAGATAAGCCCTGACGACACTGTCACTGAAGCGCGTTTCGAGCTGGAAGGCACATCCGTTTCCGGCAATAAGTATTACTTGCGGCACGGGTTCTTCAGACTCGCCACCATTATTGAAAAGCCATGACACGTAAACTCCTGACAATCATCATAGCACTCGCTGCAGCACTACCTTCTTTCGCACAGGACGGCGGCTGGCAGTTTGAAGGAGGCATCAGCATCAGCGCTTACGACCGTTACGGAATAGGCGCCAACGCCGAAATAGTCGACCGTTCCGCGTACACCGGAACCATTTCATACGATATGCAGTCATCCCCTGTTATCCTTCCCACCTTCTCGGTAACCGGAGGATACAAATTCCCCGGCACTTTCATCGGCGCCTACATGAACGTGTTCTGGAATTATGCCCAGCACAACTTGTACGGAGGGCCCGGAGTTCTCCGGGAAAGGGAATCCATCGTGCATTTGCTGCCGGAAGTGCGTTTCTACTACCTGTACAAGCCCAAAGTACGGCTCTATGCATCACTGGCCGGCGGCCTGCGCACACGCCTATACGCCGAAACACTTGACGGCGACACCGTATACGGCGGAGACCTGCGCTTCAGCTATCACATCTGTCCTTTCGGGGTTTCCGTCGGATCACGGATTTACTTCGCCGTAGATATTGGATACGGCCCGGCATGGAGCTTAAGCAAGTTAAGCCTCGGGTATAAGTTCTGATTCGGACCGAACGGCCGGACTACAATTCGAGTATCTTCTTGTACGGCCCTATCATCCCCTCGGTCATTTTGGAACCCGCCTTGCGTTTCAGGCGGGGATTGTTCATCATCCAACCGACGAGGTACATCATCCAGGAGGTCTTCCACTTCTTCTGTGGGAAGTCGTACTGGCCGTGTGACTTGAAGAACTTGTGGTCGGCGCGCATGAGACCGCGCATCATGTAGATAAGGTCACGGAATATTTTCATCCCGCCGACGCCAAGGAAGTTCTGCGGCGGAGTGTACCGCTTCTCAATGGCATAGGCAACGGTAGCGGCCAGGGTATCGATATCCTTGTCGACGTCGAACTCGTCAGTGGCCACCCCTGCAAGGAAATTGCCCCCAACCTGGGCGCGGGCTTCCAGCAGCAGGCGCAGGTTTTCTTCCCGGGAATAATTCCCCGCCACCAAATATCCAAATGGCGTGCCCATGGTGACGGTACGATGGCCGTTGCAGAACTGGCGGTCGTCGTACATCTTGAAGCGGAAACCCATAGAATGGTCCTTGATGCGGAAGGCGTAAAGAATGGCGTCGTGCTTGTGGATGGTATTCCTCAGGAAGTCATCAAAACCGTCCTTGTAAACGCATTTCCCGGTGGCGGCGCAGCTGAAACAGCTCAGGCACCCGCCCATGAACGGGAAATCCTCGATATTGATGACGTCGCATTCATACGGAAAGACAGCCGTAAAACGGTCAATCATGCACTTCAGGGCCGTGTCTTCCGGAAGGAGGTCCGCGACAATGACGGCTTTCTTCGTGCCGCTGTGCTCAACGGGAGCCGGGACGGTGGCAAGGGATGCCAGGTCGGAGCCAGGCATGACAGAGGTGCGCTTGAACTCCCCCCGCTCCAGTTTCCACAAAGTGAATTCCAGCCAGTCGACAGCCTGTTTCCGGCCCTTTTCTGAGAGGATATCGTCCATATCCGCCGAGAGTCCGTCCAGGAATGGAAGGCCCATGTCGGCGCAGTTGTCCTCTATGAAGCGGTGAGCCGTGATGTCGTAGAAGTGCTTGGAGGTGGTGACCTGAGTAGCAGCCTTTCCCGAGAAATCAATGCCTGACGCTTTCATCAGTTCGATGAAGCGGTGCAGCTGGCTGGGCACCAAGAATGTATAGACCGGGTAGCAGAAAACAATCAGTTCCGCCGACTTGAGCGATTCCGACGCAGGCATGAAATCCTTCTCAAGGGCCTTGATCTTCTGACCGGAGTTGATATAGGAAAACTTGTGCTCCGGGAATTTCTTTTCCAGATAGAGACAAGTATGGAGCGTGATGGAATTATTCCCTTTCGGGCTCCCGTTTATGATGAAGATGTTCATATTACAAGCCTAATTGTGACAAGAAATGCCGGAAGATGTCGGGGCGACAGACCAGCGGGAAAAGGAGGCCATAGACTGCGCCCCAGAAGTGGGCGGAATGTCCGATATTGTCCATGTTGCGCTTTGCCATCCACCAGCAGTACAGAAGGTAGAGAGGAGCAAAGATATAGCCCGGTACCGGAATGGGAATCAGGTAGATGTAAATCCCCATCTTCGGCTCGAATAGGATAGATGCGAAAAGAATGGCGGACACGGCCCCGGAAGCCCCTACGGCCCGGTAATTCCCGTCATCTTTATATTTAACAAGGTCCCAGATGCTGGAGACCGCAATGGCACTCACATACAGAACCACATAGAGGACGATGCCCGATATGTCCCCGAAAGCCAGCGTGAAATACTGCTCCACCACTCTTCCGAAGAAGAAGAGCGTGAGCATGTTGAAAAAGAGATGTCCCCAGCCTCCATGGACCAGGCCATAGCTGAACATGCGATACCATTGCTTCCCGTGCCAGACCTGATACGCACTGAATATCAGCGAATTGACATTCAATTTACCGGCAAAGCACAGGATGCTCACCAAGCATGTAATGGCAATGAGAATAATTGTTATCATTATATGGTCATCATTTCCGACGCAGTATACTGCCGTCAACAGGGACAAATATACGAATTAAGTATTGCAACTTGAAATTCAGATGTTGCCCAGATGCACGGTCCTGATTCCTGAAGAAAGGGCGATGTCGCGGGCCCTGAGCAGTGTGCTTTTGGGAGTTGGCAAAACATCATTGTACCTGTATCTGGGGAAGAATCGGCTGAAGTGAAGCGGAACTGCTTGAAGATTGTTTCCCGCCATCCAGCTACAGAGCGCGGTTATCAGTTCTTCCGTATCATTCAGCCCCGTTACGAGCAGATTGGTAATCTCGATATGGACGCCGGCCTCTTTCATCGTCAGGATATTTTCCAGCACCGGGGCAAGCGTGACACCACAATATTTGCGGCAGATGGCATCATCCATTGCCTTTATGTCGATATTGGCGGCATCAAGATAAGGAAGCAATGCATGCAATGGCTCCTTATTCACGTATCCGGCCGATACAAGGATATTCTTCAGCCCCTTTTCACGCGCCGGTACCGCAATGTCGTACATATATTCCCACCATGTGAACGGTTCGGTATAGGTGTAGGCTATGGACGGCAGGCCGCGTCTTATGCAGGCCTCGACTATTTCCCCGGGAGACCATGGTTCAGAATCAGCGGACTCGGGAGCGACCTGGGAGATATCGCTGTTCTGGCACCACCGGCACGAGAGGTTGCAGCCCGTACAACTGAGCGAGAGACAGTACGTCCCGGGCATAAAATGGTTCAGCGGTTTCTTCTCAACCGGGTCGATTGCCATGGCGCACGGCCTCCCGTAAGAAAGCGCGTACAATTTACCGTCACGGCACTCACGGCTGCGGCAGATTCCCCTGCCTCCTTCCTTTATGCGACATTGATGGGGGCAAAGCAGGCACCGGACCCCGTCCTCGCCCGCCGAATAGAACCGGGCTTCCTTCATCGCAGTTCCGATTCGTTCACCACTTCGGTCTGATAGGTATATAAATCGGCGTCCCTCCAGCCATCCCAGCCTATTCCTGCCTTGTCACGGGCACAGTGACCAAGGAACTCTTCCGTATTCCAGCCCGTTTCTTCCGCCACCTGCGGCAGGAAGGTTCCGTGACGGGAGCCCTTGATGATGTAGATGCCGTCGCGTCCAAGCTTGAACTCATCTATGGACGATATCTTCTTCAGTGGCGAGAGCACAGATACTTCGATTTCGATCAGAGGGGCTTCTCCACGGGAGAGCGACGGGAAGCGGGGATCGTGGAAGGCGGCGCTGTCCGCCATATCACGTATTGTGGCCGAGAGGCTTTCATCAGAGACGAAGCGGCCGATGCAACCGCGCAGCCTGCCGTTCAGGTGAAGCGTGACGAATACGCCATAGCCTTTGTCCTTCAAGATTCCCACCGGGCGGTCGTCCCCGTCAAAATCCAGGCGAAGAGATGAATAAATGGCCGAACGGGCCGTAGCAATCATAGCCTTCTTCTCCTCCTCGGTGAAATTGAATAAATGTCTCCTTGTGATTACAATCGAGTTGTATCCCACCACCCTGTCCTTGTCGCCATACGGAGAATCGCCGGAATTCCTGTACATAACATGTTCTGCCGGGAAGCTGCTTCTGCCAAGTGAATCCATAATGGAAAGCAGGACGGCGATGGCGTTTTCGCCACAAGCAGCAGTGTCCTGACCGACATAGTTTTTCTTATCGATGTAAGTGAGGGCGTTGAGGAATGATTTCAGGCCGCCGGAGCAGATTGCGTCGGCCAGATACAGGTCGGAAGCCTTTGCGTCCTCATATGAAGGATAATGGGAGAAATCCGAACTGATGACGAACAGGTTCTCCGGAGTAAAAAATGGCTTCAGGACTTCGGCAATATTCTGAAGGATATCCCAATGCAGGGATCCTATAAGTATCGGCACGATCGGAGGGACCTCGGCAAAAATCATCTGCAGGAATGGCAGCTGGACTTCCAGGCAGTGCTCCATGTCATGCGCATCGCTCCTGAATGTGAACGCCCGTTTTCCGTTGGCGATCAGTGCCTTCCCAAGGGAAACGTCAACCGGGACAGTCCCGAGCGGAGTTTCGGCAAAGGAATACTTAGTGTCCACGCTGGCTCCGTTGAACCAGGCCCCATTGTGACTGGGGCCAATCAGAAAGATCCGCTTGTAGGCATGCCCCCGTGGAATTCTGTTGAAGGCGGATGCAGCAACCTCACCGCTGAAAACGTATCCGGCGTGCGGCACGATAACGGCCTGGGGGGCTATTTCGCCAGATGGGTGTATCCAGGCGCCAAGCATGGACTTGATTTCATTTGCCGATGACGGATAGAAGGATCCGGCAAAGGCCGGTTTTCTGACTTTCTGTGTTCCGGAATAACGTGAATCCATAAGTTTTCTTCTCCTCAAACATACAAATCTACGTTTTTCCGGCGAGAATCAGTAGGATTGTTATCAAGAAAAGCCATATATTTGTAAGCATGCTCAGAATTCCCACCAAATCTTTGCTTCTGGTAAATGGTCTTCTCTGGACGGCCATAGGAACCAAGATAGCCTTGATCGGCGTGGACTATTACGGACGTCTGGAGAGTGTTCCGTGGTGGTACTACCTGTTGTCTGCCGTCGTCTTTGGATTATTCTGGTTCATGTTCACAGGAGTGGTTCGCAAATATGCAGAACGGATCATGGCCATGCCTGAGCCCAGGACATCCATATTCAAGACCTTCAGCGTCAAAGGATACCTTATAATCGCTTTCATGATTACCCTTGGCATCACGCTCAAGCGGATCCCGCAGGTTCCGGACTCCTTTATCGCCTGGTTCTACTGCGGCCTCGGTCCCGGCCTCTTGTCTGCCGGCATCCGTTTCATAATCCGTTGGTGGAAGGCAATCGCTAAATAAAACGACGCTGCGCGCAGGTATCTTCTGCACCCGTTCCCTGCTTTCGGAAGAGCATGCCGGGAATCGTTTCAAATAATTGTGAGCTTGTGATCAGAGGCAGGAATGTACTTGTCCAGAAGGTCCCGTGTGCGGATCTTGACGAAGCAGGTGGCGGTACCGTCGGTGCAGGCGAACCAGTCGCTTTCCGCCACACTTCGGTCCATGACCAAGTGTACCGGTGCCGCCGACGGGAGTATGGCGCTGAGGATGGTAGTGGCACCGACGAGCACTCCCGTGAGCGCCCACAGTTTGTCGGCAGGAGCGAAGGATACCCTGGGGATGCCAAGGGCGCCGCAGAAATCGCGCGTCACGAACGGTTTGTCGTCCGTAGTAACGTACAAGTAGAATTCCGTCTGCTGCCGGTTGCAAAGGAAAACCGTCTTGACAATGCGGACGCCAATCTTTGCGTCAATGTGCTGACAATCCTCCATCGTTATGCCGGGATCGGTATCTACCCGTTCGAATGGGATGCACAAAGAAGCAAAAGTCTCGTAAACTTTCTGCTGCAACTCCGATGAGAACTCCGACGGCGGAGTGGTTATGATATCGCTGACCTTGAACATGGCATTTCGATTTCAAAGATACAAAATAATTACAACACGCCCCGCATCTCTCGACGCGGGGCGCTTGCAATTCTAACCTAAAATTTAACCTATGAAAAAACTATTCGGTTAAAGGTAATTGCAAAGGGTGTGCCAAACTAGTTAAGATCGGGATCGAGTTTGACGGAAATTATCAAAACCGGATTGGTGGGCAGACCGCGCTGGTCGGTCTGCACGGCGGCGATATCGTCGATTACCTTGAAGCCGTCGATAGTTTCGCCGAAGATGGTGTACTCACCGTCGAGGTGGCGGCAGCCTTCCTCGCTCTGGACGATGTAGAACTGTGAGCCGCTGGATTCTTTCATGGGGTTGGCGATGTCGCCTTTGCGGGCGGCCGCGAGCGCGCCCTTCTTGTGATGATGGTTGGGAAGTATCTCAGCTTCAATCTGGTAGCCGGGACCGCCGGTGCCGAAACTGGCCTTGTTATCCATGCTCTTGGTCAGCGGATCGCCGCCCTGGATCATGAAGTTCTTGATGATGCGGTGGAACTGAAGTCCGTCGTAGTAACCGCTCGTGGCAAGCTTGACGAAATTGTCGCGGTGCTTGGGCGTGTCGGAATAGAGGCGCACCTTTATGGTGCCGAGCGAAGTCTTGATGTCGAACACCGGTTCTTCGGGAATTTCGGTAATTTTATCCATGGCGTTTTGTTCATTTGCGGCCTGGGACAAAGAATCCGCCTCCGCAGTCTGAGCCTGCTCGTCGGAGCCTTTCTGTCCATTGCCGGAATTATTGTTGCCGCAACCAGCCAGCGCCAGCAAAGAAGCGACACAAATCAAAGTAAAGATTCTTTTCATTTGATATAATTGTTTGGTGGTGTAAATTTAATCAAATCCAGTCAATAAACAATAACACCTTCCAAACTATCGGGAAAACGCTCTTGAGGTCCACTTTCCGGGACGGCCTGAAATGCAGTTTGCCCATCGATTTTGAGGAATCTCAATGAAATCATTATATTTGCTTCGACTAAAACGACTACGTATGGACGAAAGTCAGAACATAGAATACAAGGGTATCTGGAAGGACGAATACCTCAAGTGGATCTGCGGCTTCGCCAACGCTAACGGCGGGCGCATCTTCCTTGGGGTTGATGATGACCCGCCTCATGAAGTCATTGGTCTCGCTGATGCCGACAAGCTGATGGAAGACTTGCCTAACAAGGTGCGCGATGTCCTGGGCATAATGGTCGATGTAGACCTTCATCACGAGGGCGACAAGAAATACATCGAGATGACGGTAGAGCCGTACCCCTATCCGGTCAATTACAAAGGTCAGTATCATTACCGCTCCGGGAGCACAAAGCAGGAGCTCAAAGGCGCAGCTCTCAGCAAATTCCTTCTTGATAAAGTCGGTGTCCGCTGGTGTGATGTTCCAGTCCCCGCTGTAAACCCCGAAGACTTGAACGCAGACGCCATCCGAACCTTCAAAGATAAAGGTGTCAAGAAGAAGCGTTTAGACCCGGAAGTGTTGAGTGACAGCATTCCCGACTTTCTGTCTTCGCTTGATTTGATGAATGACGGCCAGATTTCACGTGCCGGTGTTCTTCTGTTTCATACGAAGCCGGAGAAGTTATTTCCTGGCTCCTTCATAAAGATAGGTTTTTTCCGTTCTGATACCGACTTGGTCTTCCAGGATGAGGTTCATGGCAGTTTAGTGCAACAGGTCGATAAGACCTTTGACCTGCTCACCACCAAATACATGAACTATATGGTTTCATACGAGCATCTGCAGCGCATTGAGACTCCAACCTACCCGGAAGGCCCTCTCCGAGAATGCATTCTTAATAGCATCGCTCATAAAGATTACGCTGAGCAGATTCCTATCCAAATTAGTGTCTATCCCGACCGGATAGTCTTCTGGAACCCAGGATCACTCCCGGAGTCATGGACTGTAGACAGCTTGCTTAAGAAGCATCCCTCTTGTGCCTTCAACCCGGCAATTGCAAATGCATTCTTCCGCTGTGGTGAAGTCGAAGCATGGGGCCGTGGCATCGGAAAGATTGTAGGAGGTGCAATTGAAGGGAAGCTCCTTCCCCCTCTCTTCGACACCTCTTTTGGCGGACTTATGGTCACATTCTTCAATAATCCTGCGGTGCAGCTCAAAGAGGCCGGGATTGATGAACGTGGGGCGGTTATCATCAATAGTGTGCTCGAACGGAAGAGGATTACTAATTCCGAAGTTCAAAAACTGCTTAATGTAAGTAAACCTACAGCCACGCGACTCTTGGCCTCCTTGTCAGATTATTTGGTTGTGACAGGCACTCGCGGGAAAGGAACATACTATTCAATCAAAGGGCTCACAATTGGCTCATAATCTGAAGATATTCCTAGAAAATATTTGGGTATTTTAACAATAAGCAACTGAATATCAGTCGCTTATTTAGTTAATTCAATTGGCTCACAATTGGCTCATATTATTATGCCACGCTGTTCCATCCGTTCCACTTGTTCCATTCTCCCAGTGGAACGGAACAGAACTTTAAGCCTGTAGAATGTCAATTCGGCCATGTCCGGTAGACTTTTCAGAACGGAAGAGAACAGAACTCTGTGGCTATAAAAGTCAATATTTAATACTCTTTCATTATACCATTGATTAAGTTTTTCATGTTTGAAACGGAAGGGTTATCCTTAATCTGGTTGTATTGTCGTGCCAAATCAAACGACAAACGGTTAATATCAAACTTCTCATACATTTCTATATACTTTCGAATACAAGGATCGTGGATAGTCTCTTGGAACAGGTCTGCACCAAGACTATAACTCTTAAGATTCGGATTCCTAGCACCTTTACCTTTTATCACATGATAAAGACTCTCGATACTTTCATATGAGGTGATTTTGCATGACCGTAATATATTCATATAAAGAAGCGAGCCGAATTCAGCAAGAGGCTCTTCTATTTCAGGAGCATATTTGTCTTTATGAAAGAATGCGTGGTATAACTCGTGAGCCAGGACGGCATTCAACAACAAAGAGGACGCAATCTTGTGCTCCTTCGCGGCGGCTCGGATATTCTTAACATACAGGATTATCCTTTCATTACACGAAGCATCCTTTATATATTCCCCAAGGACGACGGTGCTACCATCTACCTTTGTGTATGGATCAACCGGATTGTCAAAGCCAGAAAACGATACTTCTTGGATGGACATTTCAACCGCCACGCCTTTTCGGCATAGCAGTGTTGGTATAAAACGGACTAAACCATCTCCAGAAAGATTGTATTCATAAAAAGAATAAAGTGCTTCACTCTCCGCTTGATCAAGATTATTAAGATTAGTAACTTTATCACAAATACTCCTGGAAGTATAATAGAGGTGGTCAATAGTCAGCACTTGTCCATAATTGGGCTCTGGTACAACTATTGTTTTAATAAGGTCTTGGTCAAATAAACCCATAATAGTGTTTCATTGAATAATACTTCATGTCGGACAAATAGGCGGATATGGGTGGCTGGAACTTGCTGTAACCGCTGATGAGAGACGGTTTTCTGTAAACGCTAATCCTCGCTGATATGGCTGACGAATTGGGGTGATAGATTAGGCACAAAGTGCTATTACAGAAATGATTATGCTTGTTAGGGCTAAAAGGATGGAAATAACACCTAGCCTCGTCGCGATTCTCGCCGCATGATTCGGATGATAATAGTAGAAAGGGAACCAACACCCTCTCTTAACTGATACTTGAGCGTTTTTTATTCCAGTAGCGTCGAGCTCCAAGATTGCTTCAAAGGGAAGGCCAATAGCATCATTCGTAATACCTGTAATACCTTTCGTGTTTGCAGCTCTCCAGATTGAATGGCATTTAGACTGAGTATCTTTAAAAGTAATCTTTAATATTGCTAAACGGCGTCTCCCTTATCCAGGCTTACGAAAAATGGAGGAGTACGTTGACGGGGTAATAGCGACCTTCTCCACATAAGACAAAGTAGTCTCTCCATGAAGAAGAACTCCAGATTTACTAATCGCGGTAGAAGAAGGATTGTGTAGTTCTACAATGTAGTACATATCAAATGAGTCTTTGGTTGTTATTCTGAAACTGGACGAACAGAGAACACGCAGCAACGGCCGAAAGCGCTCCTGCCCACGATGCAGCCACCGTTGCCGGAAGATAAGTCGAAGTAATACGCGTAGCGCGGGTAGCGCGAAACGAGGGAGGAAGACCAAAAATAGCCGTGGGAATCATCATTATACCAAGAGCTCGGGCTGCAAGCGGCGGGAAGGAAGATGCTATTGCCGTTGGATCCGGTTACCAAGATTCCATTAATTCCATTCTGTTTCATCCATGTCCTGGTGCAATTGTTCATTAACTCCGTCCACTCGGCCTCTGTCGGCATTCGCCAACTGCCGCCCCAGTTGGTATGTGCAGCGTCGTCTTCCGGGTCAATAACTGTCTTGTAGTCCATTGGCTCAGTACTATCCCAGCATGAACTATCAGTACAATACTTTGTGAGTTTATTGTTAGTGCCGTTGCACCACTTGTAGGTTGACCAATTGTCATATCCTACTGACCTCGGCTGTGTCTCTCCCCAAGCATAATAATCTCCGTATTCCTCTGGGGCAAATGCGCCAACATTACAGGTTGCCCACTTTACGGACAATCCAAGGTCAACGCACTCATGGCCGTTGATTTGCAGTTTGACAATCACCAAGCAAGTGGCCTCAAGTCCACTTCCGTCTTTTGTCTTTGCGGTAATTGTGGCAGTTCCATCTGCAACAGCAGTTACCCGACCTTCTTGATCAACCGTTGCGACGGAGGTCTTGGAAGAAGACCAGGAGACGGATTTGAGCGTGTTGTTTTCAGGGAGAATTGTGGCGGTTAATGTAAATGGCTCGTCACCAACATACATTTCTATGGAAGTCTCATTCAACGTTAAAGACTCTGCAAATTGATTAGAAGATACCATGCAAGTTGCAGTTATTCCTCCGTCCGCCGAATAAGCGGTAATGGTGGCTGTTCCTATGGCAATAGATGTTACCTTACCGTATGCATTGACCGTAGCTATCGATTCATCGGAAGATGTCCAGGTCAAGTTCTTGTATGTTGCGTTCGCGGGGAGAACGGTGGCGGACAATGTTCCGGATGCTCCTATTATTAGAGGGAGAGTCTCTGGCATTGTGATGCTTGAGACAGGCACGACTGCTCCCTGAACCGGCCGTATTCCGAGGCCGAAGTAGCGGTAACAGTTGTCGCTGTTCCTGTTGGATGAATCGAAGAACGGAGAAATGGCGTAGTATGGATAATCTGCCGAGATGGAAGATGTCCAGTAGTTGCCTGCGGTTCCTTCATCAACTGGTGACACTCCGCTCATCATACCGTTTGCAGGGAGGAAGATTGAGTTGCCGGTGAATCCGGACTTGCGGCTGGTGACCTTGTAGCCGGGGACACCGTTCTTGGTGGTCCAGGTCCAGGTGCAATTGCTTGTGTTCATCAGCTCTGCAACCTCTTCCTTTGTCGGCATGCGCCAGTCGTCGCCCCAGGCGGCGTGAGCAGTATCGTCCGCCAGGTCAAGGACGCTTTTGTGATCAACGGCACCGTATGAGGCATCAAGCACATATTTGGAGAAAGGACCGTTTTTACTGCTGCTGAACTGGTAATTTGCCCATTTGTATTCACCCTTTGGCGCTGTCTCTCCCCAGGCAAAGTAGTCGCCGTTTCCTTCCGGGCAGGTGGCGCCTACGTTGAAGCTCGCCCACTTGACGCTCAGGCCGAGGTCAACAGCAGTAGGAGGAGCACTGGCAAGCCAGTCCTGGGCGCTTCCGAGGTTGAGGACCTTGACGGCGCCGCTGCCGGAGACGGTATTGATGGTGCCGCCTGCCTTCTTGGTGAAGATCAGGTAGTTGTCGGCATCGTAGCCGTCAACAGTGATGCCTTTGGCGAATGTGACGGGAAGAACGGCAATGTAGAAGTCTTTATCCGCACCGTTAGTCTGAACGGTTATCGATGTGCCTCCAGTGGATGCGGCCTCGGTGGCGAGAGCGCCGCCTGAATAAGATATCTTCAGGTCTCCGTTGCTGCCGCCGGTGATGATTTCATTGTTATTCCCATGGAAGACAACTTTGTGGATGGCTGCCGTGGGCGTGAATTTCAGGACGGCCGCGGCGTTGTGGAACTTCAGTTCGGGATTATCGATGTCGTCCGAGAAGGCGGCGCAGAGGTGGGCCTGGGCGAAAGAGGTGTAGCTCTGCTCGTTCTTGACAGGGGAGCTGACGTACATGACGCTTTCGGTGCTGGTGCCGCTCTTGAGTTGCGAGGCTCCGTACACCGCGTTGATGAGTTCGTCGTTACGCCCGCGGGGAATCTCCACCCAGGCGCTGCTGCCGTCGATTGTGACGCCGGCGCTCGCTGCCGAGGACTGGCCCGTCTTGGTGTAATACTTGATCTCGTCACCGGCGCTCCAGTTGACCTGTCGCTTGCTGCCTGTGCCTGACAGTTCGGTTTTCGTTGATTCGTCAATGCTGATGTTGTAACGGCGGAAGACGTCAGACACGGAGTCGGATTGGATTTCCCTTGAACAAGATGCCGCCAATGCAATTATGGCAATAGGAGCTATAATTCTAAACATATTCTTCATACGGCTCTTTTTTATGGATTAACGGACCAATCAACATCCTCGTAATCGATGTCATCGATTCCCGAGTCATAACTGTCGCACAATAGTTCTTTCCAGTGCGCCTCATAATATTCGCATTCGGGAGCGAAATAGGGTAATGAATTATACTTAAGTAACATCTTAAAAGACTTTAGCTACAAACACATATGTCTTAAACTGGTTAATAATCACATGGCCATGACAGATGGGCGTGCCTTTCTCCAAATGAGATACGACACAATTAATGTGTTTCTGATAATCAGTGCTATCTACTGGAAACATAACGAATGCTATATATCTATTTGTGAATCCTGATCGATTCTTTTTTAACTTATCAATATCGTCCTCGATATCCTTAATATTTTTTGTTATTGGGCGGCTTTTGGTCTTATCAACCCCAGTAATAGCATAGTTTGTATTTGGCGTTTTTAGTTCAATAAGAGAGTTGTTAGCAAAAACATCAACCAATGAACGATTCACCTTTTTCTCTACTCGAGTATCATCGTATCGCTTTTTAAGTTCGTTGGCAAGCTCGAACTTAAGCCATCCTTCGAATTTTGCTCGTTGCTTGATTGCAATCTCAATTAATGAATCGTTTCGACGCAAAATTTGGCAAATCAATTCATAGATTTCGCTCTCCATTTAGTATTCCCAATAATATCGATTGTTCCCGGAATCGATTATAAAAAAGAAGGGCAGGGAACTTTCTGCTCTCTTATCAGTGTACAGGCTCTGGAAAACCGACGTAGAATAATTGAACATACTGGTGTCCCGGCCCTATATGGAGTGTTAGTCCATACCGAAACCAGGATCATCCGATGTCCT
>JAFZBM010000066.1 GCA_017561765.1 Bacteroidales bacterium
ACCGTCAACACCACCGACCGTTCCTACGGCCAGAGAGTCTAGGTTTATGCGTAAGATTTTGTTTGTTGCAGCTATGCTCGCCGCGAGCGTAGCTGCTGTTGCGCAGAATAAGATCTCCGACAAGGAGCTTTACAACGTGATCTGGGCGATGGGGCAGATGTATCCCGAGGGATTCACCATCGACATCAACACCCTTCAGCAACCTCAGAAAGGCATCATGGTGTCGTACGCCGCAACCCAGAACAGCTTTGACAAGAAGAGCATCGCGGCGGTTGTCAAGCACGCCCGCGCCCACAATGGACTCATCGGAGGCTGGTACAACCCCGAGAACGGCAAGTACTACTTCGACTCGACCCGCTGCTTCCCCGAGGACAGCCTTGCAGCCGCGGTGGCTTTCGCCCGCGAGAACGGCCAGCACACCGTGTACGACGTGGCCAAGGGCATCAACGTTAAGTCCAATTACGAGCAGAGGGACTGCCGCATCATCCTTGACTGCGACATGGGTTCTTCGACCGACGACCTCTTCGCCCTCATGCTGCTCTACCGTTACATGGACATGAAGCGCTGCACCCTGCTGGGCGTGGTGGTGGACCGCATGGGTGCCGCCAATGCCGACGCAGTGGACGTGATGAACAATTTCTACGGCTATCCCGACATTCCGGTGGGCCTCGAAAGGGCGGGAATCAAGGATCCCCATGTGTTCATCCCCTACCACAACGTGGCATACGCCCGCACCGAGGACTCCGACCCCATGTTCAAGCAGACCTACAAGAGCAAGGACGAGTATCCCGAAGGATACAAGCTGTACCGCAAGCTCCTCAGCGAACAACCCGACCACAGCGTGACAATCGCTTCCGTGGGCTTCGTGACCACGCTCTCCCGCCTGCTCCAGTCCGGTCCCGACGAGTATTCGTCGCTGAACGGAGTCGAGCTGGTGCGCAGCAAGGTCAACGCCATCTACACCATGGGCGGCGTGTTCGGCGAGGCGGTGGAGCCCGACTACAACTTCACCCAGGCCATCGACTTCTCGCTCAAGTTCTTCGAACTCTGGCCCAAGGAAGTTGACATAATCTTCTCACCCGGCGAGGTGGGCGATCCCCTTGACTACAGGCCGGAGGTGGTGATTTCCGACATGGACTGGACCGACGCTCACCCCATCAAGTGGATATACCAAAACGTACAGTGCGACACCGGACAGAAGATGTGGGATCCGCTGGCGGTCATCAACGCGGTTGAAGGAGATGACCTGTACACCCTGTCCGAGCGCGGCTGGGTGGAACTCACGCCCAACGGCGAGACTATCTTCACTCCCGATCCCAAGGGCAATGCCCGCTATCAGTTCCCCGGCGACCAGGAATGGTGCGACACGGTGCTCAAGTACTTGCGTTTAATGGCAATACAGCATTAGAATGAAAAAAACGATTCTCGCAGCGCTCGCGCTGCTGATGATGAACGGACTCGGAGCCCAGAACCTGGGCTTCGTTTCTGTTCCCCTCAGTACGGACAGTTTCTCCAACAGGCACATCACTCCCTTCGAGAAGGCAAATTACCAGGGGATGGACTGCTACAAGAATTACATTGTCAGTCTTCAGCACACAGGTATCGCCACGGTTTGGAAATACGACGGCCGCGACGCCCTGACCAAGCTGGGGAATTTCAACCTGGCCACCAATGACCCGGTAAACCACTCCAATGTATGTTCGTTCGGAGTGGAGAAATTCGACCGCAAGGACCCCATGCCTGTAATTTACGTCAGCCAGTGCCACAAGAAGCCCTACCAGGGCCGCAAGGACGTACTCTTCGTCGAACGCGTACTGCCCGGGTTCCAGGGTTCGGAACTGGTGCAGACCATTCATTTCGATGATGTTGACGAGCTCTACGGCTACGCCCTGCAGTGGGTGGTGGACCGCAGGCACAAGTTCCTCTACGGCTACGGCAACACCACCAAGGACAAGGACGTGGAAGGCAACCGCCACCGCGTAATCAAGTTCCGCCTGCCCAAGATCAGCGAGGGCGACGTGGTGTTCACCAAGGATGACATAATCGAGACCTATAACGTCGAGGACCATGGGCTCGCGTACGCCACCATAGGCCAGGGCTTGTGCATCTGGAAGGACTACCTTATGATGCCCACCGGCCTCGGCACCCCCGAATACCCCAGCTACCTCTTTGTCTGGGACCTCAAGCACAAGCGCCCGGTGGAAGTGCTGGACATGAGCCTGGGCACCACGGGCGAGCTGGAAGACATGGCGCATTTCAAGTGCCGCCGCTTCCTGGTGCAAGGGCAGGACGGCCTGTTCGAAATGAAGTATAAGAAATAACAATAAATATGAAAAAGTACCTTCTCATCATGATTCCTGTGATGATGCTGGCCGCATGCCAGCCCAAGGAAGCCAAGGTCCCCGCCCTGGATCCCACGGACATGGATCTTTCCGTCGCTCCCGGCGAGAACTTTTATTTGTATGCCAACGGCGGCTGGATGAAAAAGAATCCGCTCAAGCCCGAATTCGCCCGTTTCGGGGCCTTCGACGTGCTGCGCGAGCAGAATGTGAAGAACCTCAACGAACTCTTCGCCGGAATGACGGAAATGAATCCCGAGGCCGGCACCGTCGAGCAGAAAATAGTCGACCTGTACAAGCAGGGCCTCGATTCCGTACGCCTGAACGCGGAGGGCGCGGCACCGCTCAAGAAATATCTTGACGAGCTGTATGCCGTCGCCGACAAGAAGGCGCTCGCCGCACACCTTGGAAAACTCATGCTGGTGGGCGAAGGGGGCTTCTTCGGAGGCTATGTGGAAGCCGACCTCATGGACAGCAAGAACCAGATATTTTACCTGGGACAGGGCGGCCTGGGCATGCGCGACCGCGACTACTACGTGGATCCCGCCAACGCCGAGCTGCGCAAGGGCTATGAAGCGATGCTCGCCAAACTCTTTGCCCTCGCCGGACTCGACAAGCCGGAGCAGCGTGCGGCCAACGCCGCCGGCATAGAGGACAAACTGGCGCAGTTCTCCTGGACCAGCGTCCAGAACCGCGAAGTGATAAAACTCTACAATCCAATGAGTTCGCAGCAGATTTTCAAGGCCTTCCCAGGCTTTGACTTCAAAGCTTTCTGCGAGGCAATGAACATTCCAGACCAGGATAAGATCGTGGTTGCCCAGCCTTCATTCTTCCAGGGATTCAGCAAGCTTTACAAGAGCTCAGACCTGGAGGTCCTCAAGGACTATCTGGCCGCACATCTGATCAGCGGCGCCGCAAACTCCCTGTCCGATGATTTCTACGCCGCTTCATTCGACTTCTTCAGCACGCAGATGAGCGGTATCACCGAGCACAAGCCCCGCTGGAAGCGCGCCATGAGCGTGCCCAACGGTATTCTTGGCGAGGCCGTGGGACAGATGTACGTGGCAAAATTCTTCCCGGAGAGTTCCAAGCAGAGGATGCTTGACCTGGTGAACAACCTGAAGATTTCGCTGGGGCAGCACATCGATTCGCTTGACTGGATGTCCGATGCCACAAAGGCCAACGCACACGCGAAACTCGCCACCTTCATGGTCAAGATAGGCTATCCCGACAAGTGGAAAGACTACAGCAGCCTGAAAGTGGACCCCGAACTGAGCTACTACGAGAACCTCCGCGCAGCCAGCGCCTGGCACGTGGCCGACAACATGTCCAAACTCGGCAAGCCTACGGATCCTACCGAGTGGGGAATGACTCCGCAGACGGTCAACGCCTACTACAATCCCACCACCAACGAGGTGTGCTTCCCTGCCGGCATACTCCAGCCGCCGTTCTTCAATCCCGATGCCGATGACGCCGTGAACTACGGTGCGATAGGCGTGGTTATAGGCCATGAGATGACCCACGGATTCGACGACCAGGGCAGCCTCTTCGACAAGGACGGCAACATGAACGACTGGTGGACTCCCGAAGACCGCGAAGCGTTCAAGGCCAAGACCCAGGTGCTTGTGGACCAGTTCAATGAAGTGGAAATCTTGCCCGGCCTCAAGGCAAACGGCAAGCTTACCCTCGGCGAGAACATTGCCGACCACGGCGGCGTAAGCGTAGCATGGACTGCGCTGCACAACGCTCTGGACGGAACGGCACCCGCGCCCATCGACGGATTCACCGCCGAACAGCGCTTCTTCCTGGGCTACGCCCGTGTCTGGGGGCAGAACATTACCGATGAGGAAAAGGCCCGCCTGACCAAGCTGGACGAGCACTCACTGGGAATCAACCGCGTCAACATGACGCTGCGCAATTTCGACAGCTTCTTCGAGGCTTTCGGAATCAAAGAAGGCGATGCCATGTGGCGCCCCGAGAGCGAGCGCGTTCACATCTGGTAAGAGCTCAGAGGGCGAAGCGGACGGTGGTTTCGTAATCGTTCCAGTTCCGGAGTGCCAGAGTGCACTCCGACTGGTCATAGACATTACTGTACTGAGTGTCTTCCACCATACCGTTCTCCCAGACCAGATCTTTCCAGTGCACCATTGCCAGGCACTCCTGGGCCTGCTCGAAAGTTAACATTCCGCCGTGCTCCTGCAGATAGGAGCCGGCGGTTTCGTATCTCCACCAGCTGCGGCTGTGAGGATTGCCTACCGCCGGGTCAGGCTCGGTGGTGTAATATTTCTCCGAAAGCAGGTGGTTGGTAACCAGCATCGACTTTTCACCCTCTCCCTTGCGCACTATCATGGTCTTCCAGCCGTCGTCCTTGTCGAACTCGACCACGGCGCATCCACCCTGCGCATCCGCCACCATGTAGTGATAGCCCGATCCGACAGCGGCGTCGTGACGCACGTCGAGGGAATCAAGCATGCCCAGGGCTTCGTCAACGGTGGCACAGCGGTCGAGCCACAGGCGCATGATCACGGTAGTGCCGACTGCGTGACTTCCGCCTTCCTGCCGTGCGGCCTGCTTGGGAAGGGCCATTATGGATGTACAGAGGCCCTTTTCGTTGATACCGTCCACGGGGGCGTAGATGGCGGCAAGGCAGTTGAGCCGCGCCATGAACTTCTCGGGCAGTTTCTCGAGACCGTAGCCGAAGTGGGACATGTCGCTGACCGCAATGGAAGAGTAGCCCTTGCGAGGACGGGAAATGGTGACCATCGTGGGATTCTTGAAATAATCATAGTTACGTCCGTACCAGAATCCCTCCCCGCCGGCCTTCGCCGCCTGGAAACTCGTGCAGTTCATGGTCGCCGTCTCGCCGTTCTCGTCGGCCACCTGCGAGCTCTTCATCTTGATGGGAATCCCCTTCCCTATGCGCGCCACCACATATTCCAGCCGTTTGGCATTGGAATCGATGTCCTTGGACACCAGGTCGTCGAGGTCATAGGGGGCCTTGTACTCCATGCTGTACAGGTACTTGTTGCCGCCCACTTGTTTAACCGTGGTGAGAGTGGAGATTTCCCCGCCCCAGATTGCCGCCACAAGGGCGCAGAGCACGATAAGGATCGCCAGAATCCATTTTATTGTCTTTTTCATAACTTTATAATTTCATGGAACTTTCAAATATAGCAAAAAAGCTGGCCGCCAGATTTGGCTGGGAGGTGATTTAATCGTGGTGCTCACGCCACTCTGCAGGGGTCTGACCTGTAGCGGCTTTGAAACTCCGGAAGAAAGATTGCTCGCTGGAGAAACCCGCTTCGTCGGCAACGCGGTGCAGCGGCATGTCGGGGTGCTCGCCCATCAATTTCAGGGAATAACGTATACGAAGGCTCGAGAGATATTCCGGGAAACTCATCCCCCACTGTCCGTTGGTGCAGGCGGAGATATAGGTAGAGTTGGTTCCGAGCTCGGTAGCAATATCCTGCACTTTGAGACCTTTGCGGCGGAAAAGCTGCTTCTGCTCCATCAGGGTGGCGATTCTGGAGGCGAGATCCGCACCCTGGGAAGGAACGGGGTAACGGTACTCCGGCATGGGCGGCGTTTCGGATGGCTTCTTTTTCAACGTTAGCCATAGGGCCAGGGCGCAAATGGCTGCTCCAAGCAGCAACACTGACCAAAGCGGCAGCGCCGCCTCTTTCCTGAAAGGCTCGGTGTGGAGAATAAATGCAGTCCCAATGGGGTCGTAATTGCTTCCACCATTCCCTCCGGCAAATGCGATGCGACCGCCGGGAAGCAATATGTGGTATAAATCCCATCCCCTGAAAAAACTGTCGACGGCGAGCAGTTTTATGGGAGCTTTTTTCCCGCGCAGTGCTTCATCATATCCGATAATACATACACAGATATGCTCCATATCGGCGGATATTCCTGCCAGATAGGCTTGACCGGTGGTTTTATCGGCATGCAACAGGCCCCATAGTACAGGTACGCCGTCATGCACCGTCATAGGTATTGGCGATTCCGTTTCCAGCATGCTGAAGTGTTCGCCGGTCTGCTTGACGACGGCCACTTGTCCGTCTGTCAATGAGTTAACTGTAATCAGCGATGTATATCCACCCAGGGCTTCATCCCCTATGAAAAAACTTTCCTGCCTGTAATTGGCCTCAAATCTGGCAGGCCGCCACCGGGTGAACAATGAATCCGTGAATGGCTCTCCCCGCAGGCGGTCTATCATGACCGTGCCGGCAATGCTGTCCCGCGGGTCGCGTGAACTCAAAATCAGGGCGTTTTCGGCTGCGCACGGGAGGATATAAGGGTTGCAGCGGGGCTGGTCGGCGTCCTTGACGAAAATGCCACCCTCCTCCAGTGAATAAGTGGCGATGTTATCCTCACCGTACCAGTTTCCGCTGACCACTATGGTGCCGTCGGAGAGAACTGTGGCCGAAGCCCTTGTGCGGGCTTTGTCGAGGATAGGGAGCGGAGAGAAACTGTGTGTGGACGGGTCATAGAGTTCTGCCCCCAAGCTGCGTCCCTTGCCGAAAGGCTCCCCCATACCTCCGGCTACCAGAACTTTCCCGTCCGGAAGGATTGTGACGACGGCATAATCGTGCGGATAGATACTCTCGACGGTGTGCCACTTGCCATTCTTGAAGTACTCGGCGGTAGGCGTAGGGATGAAGCCCGTGGTATGTCCGCCGATTACCGTCAATTCCCCGTTCAATTCCATCAGCGCGTGAGCGTGGCGGGGGATGTTCAGGTCCGGCAGGTGCTCTATCTGCATCGCGCTTCCTTTCACTTCATCCCCGGCCACGCCGGATTTCCCTTTGCAACCGCAGACCGTCGCCAGCAACAGTATGCTAAACAATATGTGTCCCGGGCGTCTCATTACCGCAAATATATCAATTATCCGGGACAAACCCGCGTCCCCACCAGTCAGTAGGCCAGAGATATATGTATGGCCTATAGAGGGAATTCGAGATCTTCTGCCGCTGAACCATGCCATCTTCCCCTATGTAACAGATTCCATACCAATATGGCTCGGCGCTTTCGGGTGTGAAGTTGATACTGCCTTCGAAACTTTGTTCGAGCACCCCGACATCATAGATTCCGACTTCCTCCACTCTTTCCCTGACTACCGTATCCCACAGATGTCCCATCAGGACATGGCTGTAATTAATACTGTAGGTGGGAATTCCCGCTGCAAGATAATTCGAGAAAGAATAATCCGATAATCCGCTGTTGACCGATACGAACGATACGTCGTCGTGACTGCCGCGAAGAATTGCCAGGCCAATCCTTACCGGCGTCAAGACCTGGCCTTCCAACTTGATATTATAGTTCAGGTAACCGTCGGGAACAAACAACTGAGTACTAAGATCGGAGTCCCCCATCTTGAATTTGTAAAAGGTCTTAGTAGTATGTCCCGGAACATTAAAATTCAGCCCTGTTACGCTTGGAGTCAGATACCTCTCCCACAGAGGGTCCAGGCTTATGCTCCCGGAGAATTTCTTGATGGTCTTGGTGTAATAGCCTCCCAGCGTAATAACCCTGGGCGTTATTTGCAGAGACGGATACAGGGAAAGCTTGCAACTTAGGTCTTCCTCGGCCGCAGAAAGAGAGAAATTGAGAAGGCAGTCCAGGTCGAGGCCGAGGCCGAACAGGCCGTATACCGACACGTAAGGGCGCACGCTCAATCCGGCAAACGCATTTAATAACCCGCTGAAACCATTGACTTCCGGATGTATCTCCTCCTGCGCTCCGGGGTCGGCCGGTTTGTGGCGTACCGTGAATCCGTCCCCTTTGTTGTACGACACCCCATAAGTTCCCATATCGTAAGTGAAACTGGCCGACGTGGTGAATTTGAGGTTGGCGACCACGCCGATCTTGCCCCAGAGTTCCAGTGACGGGATCAATACGACTCCCGGAGCGGCCGGAATGGGTGCAAAGTCGATTTTGAAGAAACGCTTGGATTTATCGGCCGATACTTCCGCCTTGGCGGTAAAGCTGGCGGTCAGTTTAAGCGACGGATGTGCCGTATAGTAAACATACTGTGCCTCTCCGTTGAAGAATCCGACCGCAGTCCTGAAGTCGATGCTCATTTTGGCGCCCAGCGACGCTTCCATATGGTCACCTGAATAGCCTATAGAGGCCTCCGGGAGGGAAACGCTCCTGGTTGTGGATCCGGCCTTGGTCTTGATTCCGGTAAGCTGGGTCGTCGCTTCCTCGCTGAAAAGCAGCTCGCCTGAAGGGCTCACGCTGAACGGAACGGCGTTGCCATCCTCATCGAGCACCTGCCTGACATAACTCGACACATCCAAATCCACTCCGGCCCCCTCGATTTCGTTGTCGTCGGCATCGAACATCTCCTCTCCAATCTTAACTTCCTGGAACGGTGCGGCTATGTTGGCCTCTGTGCGGGCAAAGACTTGGGAATATCCACCGCCCAGAGGCGTTACAGTCTCTATTATGAATACGCCTCCGTCCGGTACCTGTGCACTGCCATAGTCATATATCAGCCAGTTCCCTGCCTGCAGACCCAGGTCGTCGTGTACCAGCAGGTGCAGGGTCGGGCGGAATACGACTCCACTATCACTGTACCTTACCGCCTCCCCATTCACATCTCTCATGTAATCCGAGCCTATGGATATCAAATGGATCATATCGGCAACTTCGGGAGTTACTATAATGGCTCCAGGCATCAGCGTGGTATGTACCCCCGCGGGGTATTCGTAGGTCGAGACGTCTCCCACAGGGTACAGCACGCCCCGACTCAACGTTTTGCCCATCTTTGTCCCAACATCCTTGACCAACCTTTTGCCGGTGGAAGTGATGAATGCAAGCTCGAAGCCCTTGGGATACTCCCGTGCCGGCACGATAAGGAACAGCGGATGAAGGTCGCCTTCGGGAATGTCCAGGCCGTTTGCACCTAAATCCAGGGTCAGGACTGTCCCTGAACCGGTTATTTCAGCACTTGGGGCGCTGCCTGCAGTCACTTTCAGCTTGCCTGCCACAGGGGCGCCGGAAAGGTCGCGGAACTCCACGCGTGAGAGAGTGATGTCCTGCTCGAACCTCAGACCGAATTTGAGCACGGCCATCACGGGACGGAACGACAGCCCCGCTTCGGCATTTCCTGCTCCGACCATGATATTGGCATGAGTGTCCGGCTGCGAGTATCCTGTTCCGCCATTGGCAATCTGGACAGCAGGGAAATCCAGCATGATTTCATTTCCGCTCCGGGTCGCTCCTTCCTGGAAAGGAGAGTAGGCGGTCAATTCGCCTTTGGGAACAGACGAATCAGATTTGAAACGTGCTGTTTTTCCGTCAGCGGAAAGCGAAGACGCATCAATGGTGAACCCTTGGTTTGACACATTGTTGCCAAAGATGCCGATGCGGTCGTCAGCCGCCCAAAGGTTTTCCATGGTTCTTCCCGGATTGTCGAGGAGTATCGACTTTGTTATGGCATCATCTTTAGCGATTGTAGCATACAGAACGCCGTTTTCCCGGCACAATTCCGGCCCTGTTTCCTGCATGCACGACAGAAGGGCGGCCAAAGCCAGTATATAAAGAATTGCTTTTTTCATGTTGCCTCTTTTTTATTCCCAATCCATGTGCTCACCGTATTGATAATCGTGTCCGGATATAATCCCGGCTTTGTCCCTCACCGTGAAAGTGGTGCTCCGGAAGTCATCGTTGGCATCGGTAATAGTAACTATTGCACTTCTATGGCTTTCTCCTGCAGTGGCGGGTTGCGATTCAAGGTGCAGGGTCACCTGGTCGATGCGGGATACCGTGAGCCAGGACGCGTCGGTGGTGGCTATCCATTTGTAGCAATTTGTGAGGATGTATGCGTCTTTTTCCTCTCCCGCGGCGTTCATTTCAAGTACGTAGGAAAAAAGGGACTGGTCCCATATAAAACCGGCGGTGTAGTTGAAATAGACCACCCCCTGCTGTACTACGCGTATGGTCTTGTCGAAAAGGTTTCCTGCGGTAACTCTCACCTTGCACTCCCTGGCCGGTAAATTATGGACAAAACCGTTTGCGTCCCTTACGTCATAGTCTTCCACCAGGATGACTACGGTGGCGCTCTCATGTTGCGTCGCTTCGTTTTTCTCTACCGTACACCAAGCTGCATCGGACTCGACAGCCCAGTTGCTCTGGTTTGTCTGTACTATGAAGTTCGTACCCGTGGCGTCGGTGTTGAACACCACTTCATAATCGTCGGGGACTTCCGTACTGAGGTTTATCATCAGTTTGAAGTAGTCTCCGGTCGGCGTCTCCGGTCCGTCCGGCCCGTCGGGTCCGTCAGGTCCCGACGGATCAATCTCGGGGCAGGCGCAGAAAAGGAGCGCCCCGAGGATAAGGAATGCAGCGTTTAGCAGTCTTTTCGATTCCATGGCGTGTATTTTTTGTAAAAATACTGCGTAGGGGCTTAGCCCATGCTAACAATTCAAAGAAATGACACTATCAATTCCTTAAAACGTACTATTATCAACGCTGGTGAAGCTATCGGCAGCATTAATTTTGTCCGCTTACAAAGATTCACTATATTTGTAAAGTTGCATTGGCAGCCAATGAAAAAATCGGAAGCATACAGGGAAATGACGGACAGCGAACTGCTTGCTGCTGTCCGTGACGGCGATGCGCGTGCATTCGATGCCATCTTCCTCCGTTGGTATCCGCAGGTTTACAAGTTCCTTCTGGCCCTGGTCAAGGAAGAAGCCCTCGCAAAGGATCTCTCTCAATCAGTTTTTATGAAGGTCTGGCTTCACCGCGAATGGCTAGACCCTTCAAAATCCTTCAAGAACTACCTGCTGGTGCTTTCGCGTAACGGCGCGTTGGATGTTTTCAAGTCCAAAAGACATCTGATTATGGCCAACGTTCAAGTTTCCCATGAGGAACCATCACCGGACCGCACCGACCATCTGGCCGAATTCGCTGAAGCTCAGTCCAGGCTTCTGACGGCCGTGAAGCAGATGCCGCCCCAGCGAAGGGCCGTCTTTGAAATGAGCCGTTTCAGGCAACTCTCCAGTAAAGAGATTGCCGACAAACTGGGCCTCAGTGTCCGCACCGTAGAGAAACATCTTCAGCTTGCTCTCGACAATCTCCGGGATTTTCTCAGTTAGCATTACGTAGGAAGGAACTTTCATTCGTTCTTTATGGGTAACCACAAAGAACTTATGTTTTTCTCTCGACAAATACTTCAGGATTATCTGGATGGCAAACTCTCCGAAAAGGAAACCCTGGAGGTTCAGTTATATCTGGCCGATCACATCGACGACCCATTGGTACAGGAGTTCCTCAACGAGCAATTCGACAGCGACCGCACGGAATCTGAAGCTTCAGCAAAGCGCGCGCTGTCAACGGTACAGAGACGTCTCGGAATGGGTGGACAGCATAGGCCGGTCCTTAGATTCGCATTCGCCGCAATTGCCGTACTGCTGGCCATACCTATCTCTCTTTCAATCTCTTACAAGCTTCATAAAGAGCCCTCCCCGGTTGCGTGGCAGGAAATTACAGTCCCTATTTCCGAGATACGTGAAGTAGACCTCCCTGATGGTACGCACCTGATTCTAAATTCCGACTCGCGCGTCACCTGGCCGGAGGAATTCAGGGGCGACAAGCGAGAGATTTTCCTTGACGGCGAGGTAATGGCCACTGTGGCCAAGGATCCTGAGCGTCCATTTATAATCCATTCCGGAAATGTGGATGTCAGGGTGCACGGAACCACATTTGACCTCAAGTCGTACCGCAATGCCACTATGATGGAGCTTGTGCTGCTGGAAGGCTCCGTCAGCCTCGCCATCCCGGCAGACAGCGGGCAGAGGGAAGTCCGGCTTGCTCCCGGAGACGTTGCCCAGATAGAGCACAGCACTGGAAGCTTATCCCTGTGCAAGGTTTCTCCGGAAGGCTTCAAGTCATTCAACGACAACCGTTCTTTCTACTTTATCAATATCCCTCTCAAGGATATAGCTTCAGACCTTGAACGCTCCTTCGGTACCACCATAGTGGTGGCTGACACGCAAATAGCATCCAAACGCTTCCTGGCCTTCTTTACGAATGGAGAAAGCCTTGACGAAATCCTGAACCTGCTCTCACTGAACGGAAACCTCAGGGTAGTACGCTCAGACGGAAATATATATTTGTATGGCAAGAAATCTTAATTCCATATTTTAACACATACTATTAATCAAAATGAGTAAATCAAGCCACTTGTGTAAAGTACGTACGACGCTGGTGTTGTTTGCACTTCTGGTTCCGATGTTGCTAGGAGCCCAGAATGTTACGCTCGAGTTGAAGAATGTTACCGTCCAGGAGGCGGTGACCCTGCTCCAGAGCCAGGGCAACTACACAATCGTAATCAATGCAGATGATGTGGATTTGCAGAAGCATATTTCTGTTTCTGCGAAAGATGCTCCACTCTCAGATGTCCTTGCACAGATTTTTACCGGGCAGAATCTGGACTTTTCTGTCACTGGCAACACAGTGTCCGTGACCCGGCCCAAGCTTGTCTCCCAGTCGGAGACACCTCCTCTCAAGTCTACTTTCAAGGGCGTGGTTGTCGACCGTAGCGGAGAGCCGCTCGTCGGAGCCTCCCTCGTGGTAAAGAGTACGGGCAAATATACCCTGACCGACGGCAAAGGTGAATTTGTTTTTGATGAAATCACATTCCCTGCAGTCCTTACCGTCTACTCTCTCGGATTCGATGATCAGGAATTCAAGATCACCGGGCGCGAGAAGCAACCGTACAGAATGATAATGACGGGTGAAAACACGGTCCTTGATGAACTTGTCGTTGTAGGTTACGGCACCCAGAAGCGGGTCAACCTTACCGGTGCCGTATCTGTAATCGACGGAAAGGAGCTCAACTTCAGGCCTGTCACCAATACGGCTATGGCCATCCAGGGCGCAGACCCGTCACTGGTAATCACCAATTCCAGCGGTTCCATCGACGGAACCAACTACAGCGTTAATGTGCGTGGCAAATTGTCCCTGAACAGTGGCTCCCCGCTTATACTGGTTGACGGAATCGAGAGTTCCCTGACCCAGGTCAACCCTAATGACATCGAGAGCATCTCTGTGCTGAAGGACGCTTCGGCCTGCGCCATCTATGGTGCGAAAGCCTCGGCCGGCGTCATCCTGATTACCACGAAGAGCGGCAGCGCCGGAGACGCAAAAATCACTTACAACGGTCGCTACAGCATCTCCGCCAACACTACCTCTACGGACTTTATGACCTGCGGCTACGATTACGTGACCCTGACCAACGATTTCTACAAGACCTACAAAGGATATGGCGCCTGGACCTACTCCGACGAGCAGCTCCAGATGCTCTATGAGCGCCGAAACGATGTAAAAGAGGATCCTACCCGTCCCTGGGTCATTGCAGACGAGACCGGAACGTACACTTATGTCTATCTCGGCAACTTCGACTGGTATGGCTTCGTATTCAACCGTACACGCCCCGAGACCGAACACAATCTCACCGTGCGCGGCGGCAACGACAAGATACGCTACTATGCTTCCGCCCGTTACCTCTACCGCGAAGGCCTTTTCGCCGGCGCGGCACAGGATACCTTCACCAATATTTCGCTGCGTACCAAAATCGACGCCAATATCACTTCCTGGCTCACCTACGCTTCCAATGTCAGCCTTGAGCGGACAGATTACGACTGGGGCGGCTTCTGGGAGATGGACGGCTCCACTGGCTATACCAGCCAGGGCATCCTCTGGAACGTGACCCAGAACGTCGGCCCCAACTATGTGCCATACAATCCCGACGGCACCATCGCCATGTATCCCGGATTCATGGCGGACGCAACCTCGCCGATGATGTCCGGACGAGCCGGAGCATTCCTGGACGGGCGCAGCCACAACTCCAATATCAACAATTACTGGACCTGGACAAACAGGCTCACCGCCCACATCTTCGAGGGGCTTGACTTCATAACTGACCTAACCTATCGCCGCAGGGACCGCCGCGCTAATTTCCGCAACCTTCCGACTGCCAACAGTTATGACAACATCAACAAGCGCATGTACACCGGCAACGGCCTGTCCGGCGGTCTCTTCACCAACGGTTCGGTATATGATTTCACCCGTGAGTACCGCTATTACCAGGACGGCGTGGTGGCAAACGCTTACTTCTCCTATAACAAGATGTTCGGAAACGGCCATCACGTTTCGGCCACCCTCGGTTCGAACTTCGACGATTATCTGGGCTCCAGCATCACCATTCAGCAGAAAGGCTCCCTGAGCGATGTCCTTTCTTACATCAACATGGCGAACGGTGAAATAGAAAAAGCATCCCAGTCCATATCCTCCTATCGTACGCTCGGCTTCTTCGGCCGTTTGAACTATGACTGGAAGGGACGCTACCTCCTGGAAGTGAGCGGCCGTTACGACGGCTCCTCACGCTTCCCCAAGGGGCATCGCTGGGGCTTCTTCCCTTCGGCTTCCGCAGGATGGCGCCTTAGCGAAGAACCGTTCTGGGCTCCGATCAAGCCTTATGTCAGCAACGCCAAGATCCGCGTCAGCTACGGTACCCTCGGCAACCAGCAGGTGGACAATTACTACTACTGGGAAGAGCTGAAGACCGGCACCCTGGGCAGCTACACCTTCGACGGCCTAACCAATGCAGCCTATGCTTACGTGGATGCGCCAGTATCGAGCAGCCTGACATGGGAAACCGTCATCTCCAAGAATCTCGGTATCGACCTCGGCTTCCTCAGGGACCGTCTCACCTTGAACGCCGACTTCTTTATCCGCGACACCAAGAATATGCTGACTGCCGGAATGACCCTGCCGTATGTGTATGGCGAGACCGCTCCCAAAGAGAACGCCGCCGACCTCAGGACCAAGGGTTATGAACTGGCCATCAGCTGGAAAGACCATCCCATAGTAGCCGGACAGCCCATGTATTACGGCATTACCGCCACCCTCGGCGACTTTGTCACGGACATCACCCGCTTTGACAATGAGAAGAAAATCCTCAGCGACAATTATGTCGGCAAACGCCTCGGCGACATCTGGGGCTATGTGACGGACGGTGTCTTCGCCACCGATGAAGAGGCTGCAGCATATGAGCAGGCTTACGACTCGTTCTCCACGGTCAACAAGGGCATCAAGGGCCAGGTGGCTCCCTGGAACCATCTGATGGCCGGTGATATCATATACAAGAACCTCAACGGAGACGACAAAATCAACACCGGAGACAATACGCTTGACAATCCCGGTGACCGTCGTGTGATAGGCAATTCCCGTCCGCGCTACAACTACGCGTTCAAGGGTGACTTCAGCTGGTATGGCTTCGACCTCAGCGTCTTCTTCCAGGGCGTAGGCAAGATGGACTGGATGCCTAATTACAACTGTACGTATTTCTGGGGCCCGTATTCCTATCATCGCCCGACTTTCCTTCCTGTCGATTTCAAGGATAAATGCTGGTCTGCCGAACCCGGAGCGGACAACAGCAATATAATATACCCGCGCCAGCGCGGCCGTATAGCCACTTCTTCCTATCTGGTCACCTCCGACTTTTATCTCCAGAGCGCGGCATACCTGCGCCTGAAGAACCTCACGGTCGGTTATACCCTTCCTGTCAAGACCAAGGCAATAGATAAAGCGCGCATCTATTTCTCCGGCGAGAACCTGTGTTATTTCTCTCCCCTCAAGAAGGCCACGAAGTATATCGATCCGGAAGTTGCCACAACCTCCATCAGCGAGGATTGCACCTATCCGTATTCCAAGACATTCTCTGTCGGTATTGACATAACATTCTGACGCTTATGAAAAAGATAATAATACCATTCGTCCTCGTGGCCGCAGCCATGGCCTTTTCCTCATGCGAGGACTTCCTGACAAAGGCGCCGCAGGCCAGCCTCTCTCCGGATACGTATTTTTCTTCAGAGAAAGAACTTGACCTCTGGGCCAATAAGTTCTACAGCGATATCCTTCCCACTCCCTCTGATCTGGCAGAACTCAATGCGGATGACAACGGATCTTCTTCCTCGCTGAATGTTGTCCAGAAGGGCACACGCACTCCTTCTTCCAAATCCTGGAGCGCAGATACCTGGAAGCCGCTCAGGAACATAAATTATATGTTGGAGAACAACAAATGCGCCGACGCGTCTGTCAAGGCCCGCTACGACGGAGTCTGCTATTTCTTCCGCGCATGGTTCTACTACGAGAAAGTCCGCCAGTACGGCGACATTCCCTGGTATGACCACGTAATAGGGTCAGGTGACCAGGAGGATCTGAACAAGCCCCGTGACTCCCGCGGATATGTGATGTATATGGTCATAAAGGACCTGGACAAAGCCTATGAACTGCTTCCTGCCCGCTGGTCTTCCGATGCAGTCTACCACGTGTCCAAGGATGCCGCACTTGCACTGAAATCCCGCGTTGCCTTGTTCGAAGGGACTTTCAGGAAGTACCACGCCGGCACGGACTTCGTTCCCAGTGATACGGAGACCGTTGACGGTGTGACCATCTCCTCCGATTGGTTCCTCCGGGAGGCCGCTGAAGCTGCCGGAAAGCTTCTCGGCACTCGTAAGCTTTACAAGGGCAATACGCTGAAGCTGGCCGCTGCCGCCACCGACGCTTCCTACCGTGAGTACTTCATACTCGAGGATGCAGAAATGGATGAGACCATCTTCGCCCGGCGCTACAACGTTGACTTGAAAGTCCGCCACGGCATACAGTTCGACTTCAAGAACCAGCACCGCAGCGCCAGTATCCGCCAGGTGAACCACTACCTGCAGGCCGACGGCACCCCTATCCAGATGCGTGACAACTGGCAGGAACTCAGCTATTACGATGTGTTCCAGAACCGCGACCCCCGTCTGTCCCAGACCATCCAGGGGCCCGGATATGTGATGGCCGACATAGATGAGAAGACCAAGGAACATAAGACCGAGCAACTCTCCTGGGAGCGCACCTTCAACGGTTACCGCATCATCAAGTACATTTCCGACACCGGCCACGAGGGCGCATCTACATCCACTACGGACTATGCGCTTATACGTTACCCTGAAGTCCTGCTGAATTATGCCGAAGCCAAGGCTGAACTCGGAGAATTGACCGGTGAAGACCTCGCCAGGACCGTCAACGTCATACGCGAACGCGTAGGGATGCCGGGCATGATGACAGTCCCTGAAGTCCCTGACGCACTGATGGAAAGCTACTATCCACACGCCAAGGGCGCCCAGAAGGCCGCTATCCTGGAAGTCAGGCGCGAGCGTGCCGTGGAGCTCTTCTGCGAAGGCTTCCGCCAGTGGGATATGCTTCGCTGGGCGGAAGGCGCCATGCTGACCCCGAAGGCCACGGGAGGCTTCCAGGGAATCTACATCAATGCCAATCAGGTAGGGGTCGATATCGACCTGGACAATGACGGAAAGGCAGATCTATACCTTTACACGGGCACAAAGGGTTCCTCGAAGGCGCCTTCCACAAACCAGATACAGCTGGGCAGCGGCTTTACCCTCAGCGAAGGGACACACGGCTATCTGACCTACTGGGCTGCTGAGGATTATGTGTGGAATGAAAACCGTGATTATCTATGGCCCATCCCCGCTGACCAGCGCACCCTGACGGACTTCGCCCTTTCCCAGAATCCGGGTTGGGATGACGGTTTGAGCCAATAGTATTATGAACGGCAAAAAGACTATGATACTCTCTACCATCCTGGCGCTGTTCTTCTGCGCCTGCGGTGAGAAGCCGGTGGATAACGGCGGAAACGGGGTGCCACTGTTAGTGTCGCCAAGTTCCGCCGAGGTCCTCGCACTCGGAGAGCAGAAAAGCTTCTCGGTCACTTCCTCGACCGACTGGCTGGCACGCAGTTCCGCCAGCTGGCTCAAAGTGGTTACGGCTTCCGGCAAAGGCAGCACTACCGCGACACAGCTCATTGTAAATGCCGAGGAGAACAAGACCTCTGCGGAAAGGACCGGAGTGCTGACTGTGTCCAACCTCGGGAAGGAGAGCGTAACGGTCGAAGTAAAGCAAGCCGCCGGAGATCCCGGTGGCAATGGCCCAAGGGGCATAGCTTCTGCCGAAGACCTACTCGGCTTTGCCAGGGCGGCCAACGGCGACGGGTCCATTACCCCGTATCTGGTCGACGGAGTGGTAAAGATTCTCAACGACATAGACTGCTCTTCCATCACTGAGTGGATTCCTGCCGGTTCCGAGACAGCGCCGCTTACATACAATGTAGACGGTAACGGCAAGACGCTGAAAAACGTAAAATGGAACATCGACGCGGCCAAATATCCTAACGCGGCACTGATAGGCTATGCACGTGGCATCACCGTTTCCAAGCTTACTTTCGGCAACGAAGGGGACCAGGTTACTTTCAGCGGCAACTGCAGCGGGAAGGTCTGTGCCGGTGGAATCGTCGGCAGCGGCCAGGGGGTCACTATGAATAAGGTCACCAACAATGCCAACCTGATTGTAACCGCGACCGGAGTTTCAGGAGACAAGCTGAGAATCGGCGGCCTTGCCGGCTACATGGATTCGAACTCCACCGTAGGCGGTGACGTGGCTTCTTCGAAAGGCTGTATCAATAAGGGCGATGTTACTGTATCTGTTCCCGCACAGGCAGGAGGTCTGGTAGGATACAACACCGGTATAATCCGGGGCTGCACCCATTACGGCACGGTTACGGCCAAAACGGATGGCAGCTTCGGACCCGGCTGGCTCTGTTCTTACAACAGGACAAAGGCCAATGTGAACTCCAATAAAGGCAACGGGTACGTCGGAAATGCTCCGGACGCGATAAAGAATGCAATGATGAACGCCCAGGAGGCCTACGACATAGAGAACAACGAGGTGGATATGACCAGGGACGGCTATTATGACTGGGAGGAGGTCGAGAGACGGGAGCTGCACAGCGGTGCTGTCTATCACCATTACTCATGCATCAATGTGCCTCGCGAAGTCCGTGTGCTGGAGGTTGACCTGCAAGATCCCGGGATAGAGATTACCTCTGCTTTTGCCGGGGATATGGTTCCCAATCCCAACGGGAACGGCAATTCCAACAACGGCAAGAACAAGAGGGAGCTGCTTTCCGAACTATGTGCACGCAAGCGTGCGGCCGGACAGAAGATACTGGGCGGCATCAATTGCAGTTACTTCGATTCGAACGACGGTATCCCCCGCGGCATACACGTTGAGGACGGCCGTCCGGTATACATAAACAACCCCGACGTCGTAAACGCTCTGCAGAACCACAAATGGGGCTTTACGGTTTTCGAAGACGGGACCGCTTCCTGCGGAATTAAGAAGTTCTCCGGGAAGTTCAGGGCAGACGGAAAAGAATTCACTTATTATTCCATCAACGACACCCTGCTCCGCCATACTTCGTCGAAGTACCAGGCATCCCTTTACACTTCACATTATGTCCGGACCCCTTATCCTGCCTACTCAAACCTCATTAACGACCTTGCTGCCAACGCCCTCTATGTGGTTTGCGAATACACGGACGGGCCTATGCTTGTGAACAAGGGATATGCTGCCGCACGGGTCGTGGAAATCAGGGACGGGCGCAATACCCCTCTGGGCAGCAAGCCTTACATCACGGCAAAGAACCGGGTGGGAATCGCCCTTTCCGGTGATATGGCGGCAAGCCTGATGGCCTTCGTCAAAGTTGGGGACACGGTGGAGCTCAGATGCGATATTTCTATCGACGGAGATGCATCCAAGCCTATCCTTACGCTGGATTCCACTATGTATCAGCTTATGAGTGACGGAAAGGATGCGTCCAACACGCCGGGTTCCAGTTCGAGTCTCTATACGGCCTATGACCCCAAGACATGGCCGGTAGTAAGTGCCGATCGCAAGAAGGTATGGCTTGTGGAGGTCGACGGCCGCCAGATTTCTCCGACCTGGTATTCGCTCGGCGTCAGGGGATACGAAATGTACCGTATCGCCGAAAAACTTGGCGGAGCCTGGGTAACGGTGATGGACGGCGGCGGTTCCTCGGCCATGTGGGTCTGGAATCCTGCGACGGGCAGCGGAAGCATCGTGAACAGGCCGAGTGATTCCAAGGGAGAACGCAGTTGTATGACATATGTCCTGATAAGGGAAAAACAATAACCAATTATATTATTATGAAAGTACTTAAATGTTTTATGACCTTGCTCCTCGGAGCGCTGGTGCTTGTATCCTGCAAAGAAAAAGAGCCGGAGAACAAAGTTTACACCATCGAGGTCGACCGCACGGCCATTACAGATGTGGCCGCGAACAATCCCGGTGTGGAGGCGTTGGTGATTACCACCGATGCTCCGTACTGGCTTCTGACTGCACCCGACTGGGTCACGCCCGACACAAAGCAGGGCGTGGGTGGCGGCAAGAGCACCATCGTATCTCTGACAATCGCCTCCAACTACAAGAACGAGGCTACGACTACCTATGCCCGCAGCGGGGAAATCAAGATTTCCGGCGGAAACACTTCGGTTACAGTACCCATCAACCAGCTGGGCCACACGGCGGTAGTCGACCCGAACGCCAGTATCGGAGGCATCCCCGACCTGAAGGAATTCCTGGATTTCGTAAATGCGGTCAATGAAGGGGAAGCCCCTGTAAGGTGGATGAACGCGAAGATGGAGATCGAACTCCTTGCAGACATCGACCTGGCTTCCGTGACAGAGTGGAAGCCCATCGGCGATGCCTTTACGACAAACGGCAACTATGCTTCGGGCGTGAAGGGTGAAAGCGGAAACGCGTTCACCGGCGTCTTCAACGGAGGCAATCATACCATCAAGAACTTCAAGTACTCGGCAACGCTGGACGACCAGCAGACCTGGGGTCTGTTCGGTTTTATAGACCATGCCACCATCAAGAACCTGAACGTCGAGGCTGATGTCGCAATATCTGCGACCGGCTCTGCAGATGCCGGCGTGGTCGTAGGCACGGCTATCAGTTCTACTATCGAAAATGTAAAGCTGACCGGCAAGATCACATCTGCAGGCTCATCGGCGGCAAAGCGTTTCGCAATCGGCGGAATTGCCGGATTTGTATTCTGCGAGTACAATGCAGCCGAAGGCACTGCATATGAATCTTTCATCCAGAACTGCGAAGTCAACATGGATGTTAACATCGACTGCGGAATCAATACAGCCGCAGGCGCCACCGGCGTGATGTATGGCGGCATCGCAGGCTTTGCAACCAAGGCCGACGAAGATACGCCGAGCTTCAATCACATATTGAATTGTGTCAACAACGGCACGATGACCATGAAAACAGGACGCTGCAGCGGTATCGTTCCGACCTGCAACCGTGCTACGATCGTTGAGAAATGCGTCAATAATGCTTCCCAGGTAAATACCATCGAGAACGGACGTATCGGCCAGATTGTCTGCAACCTGAGCAAATACTCCGCCGTTATAGACTGTATCAACAACGGAGACCTCACCACTATGGACGCCCAGACCACAACGGCCGCCCTCGTGGCCCTGATCGGCGATGATACAGCCTACATAACCGGCGGCGAAAAGCCCTGCAATACCGCAACGATAATCGGCGGCAATACTTCATACCTTGGACTCATAGCCGCCAACATCAGCAAGTGCGACCATGTAAGCGACCTCCTGGTGAGCGGCAGGCTCGGTGTATACAAGGAGAACGGCAATCACGAAATGTATGCTGTCAACAATTCCAACATTATGGAATACATCGGGACTATAAACTCCAATTACAAAGACAAGGTCACCAATATCACCTATGTCAAGTTGAATCCGGACGATCCGGACCCCGAAGTGCCTTCGACCGGCGGAAACATCGGAGACTTGGATCCCGTCAATGACCAATGGAACTAAAAATGGCACGCGTTATGAAAAAGTATATGATTCTCGCTGCAGTCGCTGCAGCAGTCCTTGCCACTGGCTGTACAAAAGAAACTATCGTTCAACCCGAGCAGGGAAACGTGCTTAAAGCGTCTCTCTCGTCCCTTACAAAGACCGCTATCAACGGAGTTAAAGTAAGCTGGACTGAAGGAGATGCCATCAACGTGAACGGCTCAACTTCATACCCTGTCACGGAAGCCGCCGCAACGGCCACATTCGAATTCAAATCAGCTCTCACGGCCCCTTACAATGCCGTTTATCCGCCCTCGATTTATAAGGACGCGACAACCGTCACCCTTCCCTCCTCTTGGGACATAAACACGTTCCAGGTACCTCTGGGCGGCTATCTCGAGAGCGGGGATGCGATACCTTTCAAGGCCCTGACAGCTTTCCTCAAGCTTTCCATCACAGGTGAGACTACTACCACCGTCAAAGATATCACCCTGAAGGGGCTTGGCGGAGAGCAGCTCTGCGGTGATTATGCAATCGATTTCAAGACTCTCGCCTTGACCGGCTCGTCCTCCGCGGATGTAGACAAGGCCGTCAAGATGAACGTCAACCAGGCGCTTTCGGCCACCCCTATTGTCGTCTACATTCCCATTCCGGCCGGAGAGTACGCTTCCGGCTACCAGGTAGATATTCTCGACACCGAGGGAGGCCTGATGCGCAAGTCCGTGTCGGCACGTACCGTCAAGGCCGGGGAACTTCGTGAAATGGAGGCTCTTACCTTTGCCGTAAACGTGTCGGAAGACCCGAACATCGGCGGTATTCCCGACGCCAAGGAGTTCAAGGACTTTGCCGCTGCAGTTAACGACGGACGCTCCATCAGCCGCTGGCTCAATAACGCCGGCGAGGTTGAACTGCTGGCGGATATCGACCTCGGAGGCGAGGAGTGGATCCCCGTAGGAAACGCTTCTGTAACCACTTCACACGAAATCACCGGAAATGCGTTCACCGGCGTATTCAACGGCAAGAACCATAAAGTGGACAACTTCACTGTAACCGTTCCCGCTTCTGCAGCCAATACTGCAGCCGGTCTGTTCGGCGCGATCAGCGAAGCAAGCGTCAAGGATCTGGTCATCGGTGAAAACGTAGTGATCAAGAACTCTTCCAACTCCGGCTTCGTGACCATGGGTGCAGCGGTAGGTTTCGCTTCCGAATCCACTCTGGAGAACATCGACAGCTACGCCAAGATGGTCAACGACGCAGGTAAGAACTCCACCCGTCTGGTAATAGGCGGTGCAATCGGCACATTGTTCTCTTCCGAGACCAAGGCCAGTACAGCAAAGGACATCAAGGGACACGCAAGCTTCAACGTTGTAAACGATATCAACACGGCAAACGGCGCTACCGGGTTCATAGTAGGCGGCGTCATCGGCTACACCGACGGCAAGAATGTCGATTCCGTCCCGACCAAGATAGAGAATGCGGTCAACTATTCCGACTTCTCGGTTCAGGCAACCCGCACGGCCGGTGTCATCGGAACAATGAACAGCTTTACCCTTGCGGAGGGATGCGCCAACTATGGCAACATCTCTTGTACAGACGTTAAAGCTACCAACAGCCGCGTCGCAGGTATAGTTTCAGCCATGGGCAACAGCACCGCCTTGAAGAACTGCGTCAATTATGGCGATGTAGCCTTCGCCGTTTCCGGAGATACCACTCACGGTTACGCGGGCGGCGTCGCCGGACAGGTTAACGATACCCACTCGTTTACCTATTTTGATGGTTGTGCCAGCTATGGAGCCGTTCAGTCGGACAGGTGGTTCGCCAGCGGCGACGATAAGTACATGGGTATTATCTGCGCCAACTTCAACTCGAAGGTAGTCCTGGTGAAGGACTGCATCCTTGGAGGAAAGATCGGCCCCTATACCCCTACGGATACCGATCCCGTCATAACGATTACCTCGGAGAACTTTACGCAGTATTATTCCCTGACGGCCGCTTCCCGTATAGCAAAAGTCACTTTTGAAGGCAATACCTGCGGCACGTATTCCGCACCCGGCATCAAGACCGCCCAGGATCTCAAAGATTTCGCAGCTGCAGTCAATGCGGGCGGCGACATCAGCGCATGGGCCGATGCGTCCGGTGCTGTTGCTTTGCTTGCCGACATCGACCTTGGCGGAGAAGAATGGGTTCCTATCGGCAATGCCGCGGTAAACACTTCTCACGCCATCACCGGCGCTGCCTTCACCGGCGTTTTTGACGGCAAAAATCACAAGGTGGACAATTTCAAGGTGACCATCCCCGCAACCGACGGAGGTTCGGTGGCGGGCTTGTTCGGTGTAATCGACAAAGCTACGGTCAAGAACCTCGTCATCGGTGACAAGGTTGAACTCAAGACATCGTCCACGGCGTTCGTGACTATGGGCGGAGCCGTTGCATTCGCTTCCGAATCCACGCTGGAGAACATAGACAGCTATGCCAAGCTTATTGCAGACGGCGGCAAGGACAATATCCGTCTTGTCATCGGCGGTACGCTCGGCACCCTGTTCTCTTCTGCAGAGGCTGCGACCACGGCAAAGGATATCAAGGGGCACGCCTCTTTCGATGTGGTAAACAACGTCAACACCAAGAACGGCGCTACCGGCTTCATAGTCGGCGGAACCATCGGCTTTATGGACGGCAAGGATATGGTCAACGCCCCTACAAAGGCGGAAAACGTTGTCAATTATTCTTCATTCTCTGTCCAGGCAACCCGCACCGCCGGTGTTATCGGCACCATGAATACCAACTGTATTGCGGAGGATTGCGTCAACAACGGAAATATTTCCTGCACCGACGTTAAAGCCAGCAACAGCCGCGTCGCCGGAATCGTTTCCGCTATGGGTAACAATACCGGAATCAAGAACTGCATCAACTATGGCGATATCAGTTTTGCCGTTTCGGGAGACAGCAGCCATGGCTATGTGGCAGGCATCGCAGGACAGACCAACGATGCTAACAGCTATGTCAGCTATATCGAGGGCTGCGCCACTTATGGCGCAATCCAGTCCGATATCTGGTTCGGCTCGGAAAAGTTCATGGGGATTGTATGCGCAAGCTTCAATACCAAGAAGATTACCGTCAAGAACTGTATCATCGGAGGCAAGATAGGCCCGTTTACCCCTACCGATACCGATCCGGTCGTAACGATTACAGCGGATAACTTCGAACAGTACTACTCACTGTCGAATGCTACCCGAATCGCAAACGTCGTATTCGAGGGCAACAGCTTCGGCACCCGTCCATAAGACGGCAGTTTCTGTTTCTTTCCCTTTCCCGGCATATGCGCGGGAAAGGGAAAGTGCGGAAACCGTTCTTCTTTAATCTTAATTGGTTGTATGAAAATGTCGCATTATCTTCTTTCCACCCTCCTTGCCCTGACTGTATCCGGATGCGGCAGCAGGCTGCCCGAGCCGGCCGAACCCGAGCCGGTCGTGAGTGACAGCGTGTCCTTACGCATCCTGTTCATCGGAAACAGCTTCACCAAGGATGCCGTAGAACATCTCCCGGGCATTCTTTTCGCTGCAGGAATCAAGGACGTCCAGATGGTCCATATGTATTATGGCGGACGTACCATTCCTGAATACAACGACGGATGGAGCACCGCCACGGACTATCACTGTTATGTGTGCGACCCCGGCCAGAGGGGCTGGGCCGATGTTAGCGGCAAGAGCCTCGCCGCCGTAGCGGCGGACGGCAAATGGGATATCGTAACCATTCAGGAACATACGGGGCGACAGCTGGCCTGGGGCTGGACAAATGCCGAACAGACGGCTGTGCAGGGCGTTGTGGGCAAAATAATGGAAGCCCAGAAGGGAGCGGGCGGCTCACCAAAGCTCTACTACATTCTGTCGCAGGCATATTCCAACTTGAGCAAGGCGCAGAATGTAACCAAGCCGTTTTCTACGACAGAAGAAATGTGGACTATTATCGCCGCCCAGGGTAAGACGGCCGTAGAGACATGTGGTTTCGACGGCGTCATTTCTACCGGAGCGATGCTTCAGAACCTTCGCACGTCCTCGCTTAACAACAGCAACGGCCTTACCCGCGACGGCTATCATATGGACCTTGGAATCTCCCGTTACGGGGCCTCATGCACCGTTTTCGAAACTGTCATAGGCCCGTATCACGGCAATATCAAGCTCGACAACAACAGCTACCGGTATAACACATCTTCTACTGACGACGGCTCATGGTCGACACCGGTTACCGACGCTACGGCACCCATCGCACTTCAGGCAGCCCGTTATGCCATTGCCAAGCCTTACGAGGTGACCAGCATGGAATGAGAATAATGAGTATGCGCAAATCCTTTTTCATCGTTCTTGCGGGAATTGTCCTTGCCGCTTGCCCCGCCGCGGCACAGTCAATCAAGGAGGCGGTTTATGCCGACTTCAACCGGGCCGGCGGAGTGTACTACATGTATCCTTTTACCGCGCATGCAGTAACTCCGCCGCCGAAAGGATATACGCCCGTATATTTGAGCCATTATGGCCGTCACGGAGCGCGTTATCTGTTGAGTCGGACACAGTATGAGCGTAGTGTCGGAGTCCTGGATGCCGCCCACGATGCCGGGGTGCTGACCGAAGAGGGCGAACGCGTATGGTCAATTGCCTCGGAGTACTACATCACCACTTGCCACAACCGCTTTGGTGACCTGTCGCCCCTGGGCTGGGAACAACATGTCCGTATCGCAGATGAGGTATACAAGGCCAACAGGGCATTCTTTCGCAAACGCCCTGAAATTCGTGCGGGTGCTTCCCAGACGCCTCGCAGCATAGTTTCGATGGCGGCATTCTGCCAAGGGCTGCTCAAAGCAGATCCAAAGCTGGAAATCACCCAGTCGGCCGATGTTTATGACATGGACGAGATGTGCCCGCATCACGAAACCAATCCCTGGCGCGCCGTGGAGAAGGAGGAAGGCTATTATCAACGGAAGGATCCCTGGGGCACGGATCTGAAAACTTTTATCGAAAACCGGCTGGATTACCGTGCTATTGTAGCCCGCCTCTTCAAATCACCGGAGTTTTTGAAAGACTACCGCGGCGACAGGGCTTTCGTAGTGGATTTTTTCAACCTTGTCTTCGACATGCAGTGCACCCCCACGGAGAGCAGCCTGATGGATGTTTTCACACCTGACGAACGCTATGCGCTCTGGGAGATTGATAATTATATTTACTGGATTGCGAATGCCCCCGCTTCCTCTATGCGGGACCTGCCATCGCTGTTCCACATTATGGACGATGCAGACAGCGCTCTCGCGAAAGGGGGACCGGCTGTGCACCTGCGTTTCGGTCACGACACGGTCTTCCTCTTCCTGATTTCCGCTTTTGGAGCCGACGGCTTCGACATTGTTCCCGACAGCGCCGACGGCATATCTGCCACATGGTATAACTTCCGTTCACCTATGGCGGCGACTCTTTACTTGCTGTTCTGCAAGAACCGAAAAGGGGACGTTATTTTCAAGCTCGTGATAAACGGCGATGAAGCGACTCTCCCGCTGGAGCCCGTGAAGGGGCCGTGGTACCGTTGGGAAGACCTCAAGGCCCTTGTTTCAGGACGCTTTCAAAGGCCATAAGGATCTAGGTGTCCGGACCTTTTCGTTCTCTCTTTGTTCAATTGTTTGCCGCCAGGGTCATTTTCGCGCGGGAGTTTTGCAGACTAACCCGGGATTTGTTATGTTTGCAACAAGCTGTGATTGCAAGTGAAAAATCACCTGGTTCACGCAGCTGGTCCAGAAACAGTACGATACCCTCGACTGCGCCAGGCGCGGGCTAATTGACCGAACCTGATGCAGTCATACCCCTTATGCGCCGTTCCTTGCACATCGACTGTGTCAGGTGAAATTCCACTAGCGATACGGTCTGTACTGGATTCTTTCTGCGGAGAATGATTTCGGCGTGTTTTATTCGGCATATCACTACCTTATTGAAACGCGTTCCAATAAGGTAACCATAAATATCAATATATTAAATGGTTAGATGGTGTTTCGCCAACCGAAAATGTCCATTGTACCGTTTTTTTCGCCGAGATTTCAATCACCGCCATTTACAAAAAGAGAAAAGGAGAGCCGAAGCTCTCCCCGGGCCGCAGGGACGGACTTTCACTGGCTTACCATTCTGAATCCGAGTGTACGAACTCACGCGGGCAAGGCAGGGCATCGTGACTTCAACTTGAAGCTTCGTGCCAGCGGGAATAAAGCCGTTTCTTTTCATTTGATGTTCTTTAAGCTTGTGAAACGCTTTCCGGCGGGTTGAAAAAAAAAGCATCTCACTCGGAATGGGATGCCTTGTATAAGCTTAAAGAACGTCATTTCCCAATGACAATGCAAAGATACGAATCAAATCTTATTCTGCAAATAAAACTTGCGAGAATGTCGTTCGCCTTATTTGCGCCGTCCACAAATCAGCTAAAAACCTCATATATAATAGATTAACAGAGAACGATATACGGAATATGGTTTCCAGGGCGGTTAAGGCCGCTGCTACGCAGATAAGCGCCGAAGAGCTGTTTGCCCCCGTATCTGAAGGCGGAATGAACTACCGCAAGGCGTTCCTCCGCCCTCCCTACCCCAACGGCTACACCGATGAAGACTTCGACGAAGGCCACGAGTGGTGGGGCACACTCTGCCTGACCGTACTAGACAGAACACTGGACCGAATTGTCGTGATAATGGCCTCTGCCACTGACTGAATAGGTTCTGTTACAATTTATTTGTAAATTTGTAGCACCTGTTTATTGATAATGGAACAAGCACAATGCTTTTGTACGGTATATTTGTGTAACACCAAAACAATCCTTTATGAAATTGTTCCGTTATTTCAGAGTTCTGGCGCTTGCACTCTTTGCTACTTTAGCGATTGTGGCTTGTGAAGATATTTTCGGCGGCCCCGACGATCCATACACTCCTTCAGACTCCGGCAGCAATGCTATCGGCACCAATTATAGCAATTCGGAAACCTTCCAGTCAGACTTGAACGCGCTCGTAACCTACGCGCTTGACCTAAGGGCCATGCGCTGGGCCTATTTCAACGCCGTGTCCAAAAACTTCACCACAGGACAGGCCTTCAGCTCCACGCTTGATGACATAGACGGTGATTTCGGTACCGCCGGCGCCGGGCAGTTCGACAAAGTAGTGTCTCACATCCTCGAAAATGCCGACTCGTACGAGGCCGCACTTCAGCGTTTCGAGGAATCTGGCGTCCTTATGACACCCACAACTAAAGGCTTCAAATCGGATATTGCCGAATTTATGATGGGTCTGAAAAAGGCCCAGACCATGGGCCGCCAGTCTGTCATGGCAATCATCGAAAAGGGCGGCTGGTCAAGAAACAAAAACAAATTGGAGAGCCTCTACAACCAGCTTCCGGAGTCGCTTACACGTGACTGCAGCGGTTATGCAGACTTTTGGAACAAATTCAGCAAGGGCGAGCTTGATTCCCGCGCCAACCAGGTCCACGTCAACCTCTATAATATGGATCCTATGGAATACGGCGAAAGGGCAAGGATACTTGGTGTGACACCCGGCCGAAACATTGCCATTGCCGGAACTGACCTGATAAGCAAGGGATACAGCGTGGTGCTTGATGCATGCCCGTTTGCGGATGCGGTAAGCTACGGAAAGGATGCCTTCAACGCCGTGGACGCTACGGAAAAGCTCTTTACGGAAGGAAATGTAGCAGGATTCGTGCAGAATGCTATAAATAATGCAATTAACTACGGCCGCGACATAGACAAAATCCTGGATAAGATGAACAAGAACGCCGTAATCTATTGGACTGCGGCAGACAACTTCTGGGATTCCTACGGCAAAGACATAGTTTCAATCATCAACAACGACGTTTTGTTCTCCAATGCCTTGGATGAAGCTCTGTTCCCCGAGCCCAGTACACTGATCCCCAATATTGTCAAGACCAAAGACGTCAACGGGAAGGATATCAACCTCCTGATAATGGTCGATGATGCCACCGGCCAGATGACAATAGGCTATGTGCTTGACAAGGACGGAAATATTGTCGTCGACCCTAAGCTCCCCGGCGTCAAGCATATAACAGTGGTCAACAAGAACACCGGCAAACGTGTCACCAAACCGGTCACCGTTTCCAAAGACAAACCCACCAACGTAAAGATAAATTACGACGAGGAGTCTCTGGAAGAGAATCCTTCCGACGGATACATAGAGATGAGGCCGGCCAAGCTGGAGATTCCCGCGTCGGGAGGGGAAAACTGGCAGGCGGTGATAGTGAGCAATTACCTCTATTATGCTATAGACAATGCCAAATCTACCGACGATTGGATAAAGGCGCGCGTGGCAAAGGACAACAATCTGGTCTATCTTAATGTTTCTGCCAATGACTCTTACGAGAAACGTACAGGGAAAGTGACGGTAAATGCCGTCAACTCCAAGGGTAAGAAGCTGAATTCCACGGTCCTTACTGTCGTGCAGGAGGGCAAACTTAATACGGATGCCTGGATTTCCGCGGAACCGTCCACTCTTGAGTTTACAACTGACGGGGGCACGCAGGAGACCGTATTCAGCTGGAGTGATGGGCTTAAGCACGTATCCGCCATTGCAGGAACTTCACTTGACGGATGGGCCGATTATGACTGGATTTCAACGGACAGTGAGTTGAAAATGACAATCACTGTGAATCCAAACAACACGGGCGAAGACCGGTCAGGCACAATTACCGTTTACGCCGGTTTTACCAAGGATGATATTGAAAAAGCCAAGGCCGGTAATCTGGATCCTTCGCGCGCCGCCAAAACCACCATCCTGGTAAAACAGCCGGCCGCAGGAGGACAAGGTGACGCTCCTATCTTTGATTTCACCCAGTGTCAGATAATTGCAAACTTTTACGGGAGCATCAAGCGAAGCTACAGTTACGGTGGCAGTGACACTATTGAATCAACTGGAATATCGTATGAAGGAGAGTATTATTCAAAAGAGTATATGACAAACGCCATAAACGCAGATACTTACCATAGGAATATCAATTTCCGCACATACTCTGTAAGTACGACGAAATCGGGTAGCTATTATATAGTAAAAGCAGATGTTGACTATGATTATGAGTATTCAAAGGACGGTACTTTCTACAAGGCTGGCCGCGAAGCCCATATTATAATTAAACTCAAACCTTCTGACGCGTCTGACATTCAGTCTTACAAAGTTGTGTCCTGCTCCTGGCAGGGAAAGACGTTTAATGACGGCTACAAGGAAAAAGAAGAGTTTGATTTTGAGGTAGAAACAGAGATTCCATATACGAGAATTGATTATTGTTCTCATCAGTATTGGGGAAGAACCAATGCTTATCTTTTCGAATTGAACGGTTCGCAAGTGCCAAAGAATTGCCTGAAAAAATACAGGTTCAGAAAGTATTATAATGATTCTTGGGCCGAAGATACTGTCAGCAGCATCTCTACAAACCAGAACAACCGGGTGCAGATTGGATTATACTTTAAGGACGGCGAATAAGTGACACTCCTTTCGATAATAACCACGGCTATTCTGCTTGTCTCGGCCCCGCAGTTCCAGAAGATTTCCTTCGAGAGACTGCCGGAGCTGCAGACGCCGCGCGGCGTAGGTCAGCCGGTGCTGCTTGGCGACGAGGTAACGGTCTTCGGAGGCCATACCACGGGCTACAAGCCCGCAGAGACGGCAGAATACTACCGGGCCGGTGCCTGGCACAGCATCCAGATGACCTGGCCCCACGACGGCGGATGCGTTGCCGTGATGCCCGACGGAAAGGTCTTCCTCGCAGGCGGCAACGCCGAGCCCTTCGGCATAGGGCAGAGCTGGGGGGCGGAAATCTACGACCCCGCCGGCCACAGCTTTGCCCCCATCGGCATAATGGACCGCAAACGCAGCCTTCTCAATGCGGTGGCGCTGCCGGACGGGCGGATGCTGATTGCCGGCAACTGGGGCGGGGCCGACGGCATCGAGGCATATACTCCCGGAGGAGGTTTTACGGCCCTGGCGCCACTGGACCCCGGCCTCTGCTATCCATACATACTCTGCAGCACCGGAGATGACGCCATCGTCTTCAGCCCGATGGATTCGAAAGGGAAGCCCGCGGGACCGTTCGTCCAGCATCTTGAGGGTACAGCCACAGAAGTGCCGCTTCTTGAGGAATGGGAGCCTATTTTCAATTACACCACCTCCGACGAAGAGCAGAAAATAGCCGACTTCACCTATCTCCTCCTCGCTAACCGGCGTGAAGGCACAGGAACGGCAATCCTAAAGGTCTCCGGAGACGAGTTTTCCATCCTGGACCTGGAAGAGCCGCTTCCGGCAGAAGGGCCTCAAGGAGAGCCGGTGTTCTGGTGCGTCGGACCTCAGATAGACCGCGCCGGACGCCTCGCCTGGATACAGGGCTGCGACGTACAGGGGCGCATCTTCTTTGCACGGGTCGATTATAATGCAACCCTGGACGGCGGCAAGGCGTCGGTGCAACTCTATTACGCCGAGACACCGGAGGGCTTCCCCTACGGCAAGGCATTACTCCTGCCTGGCGGAAGGTTCTTCCTTGCAGGCGGCGTCTGTCAGGTTCCGGGCGAAAGCACCATCGTGAACGACAATTTCAACGTCTTATCCTCGGTATATCTCTTCCATACCGAGGAGCCCCGGAAGGGAGGCGTTCCGCTTTGGGCGATAATCGCCTGCGTGCTGCTGGTCTGCGCTGTAATTACGCTGACAGCCTTCCTTATGCGCAATAAAAAGGATTCGGACCAGGTTCAGGAGGGGCAGCCGGAACAAGCCGGTATGCTCAATGCCGACCTCATGGCGGAAATGTCCCGCCTGATTGAAGAAAAAGAGTTGTTCTTGCGCAAAGACATACGTGTAGCGGACATCGCCAAGGAACTCGCCACCAACCGCACCTACATGACCATCTTGGTAAAGAATCTCACCGGCTTCGGCTTCTCCGACCTCATAAACGGTTACCGCATCCGCTACGCCAAACAGCTTATGCTCGAACACCCCGACATGGTGCATGCAGACGTAGCTATTGCCTCCGGCTTCGCATCCAGAACAGCCTTCCTCCGCACCTTCAAGGCCAAGACCGGCCAGACGCCCTCAGAGTGGAAACAATCGCATTCCTGATGTAGTCTTTTACTTGGTTTACACAACAGGAGCATAACCATCATTGTTTTTTTGCTCTCGCGACAGTAGAACGAGATAATTGCAATGTTTCGGGTCATAAAATGCGACCAGTTTTTGGGTTAAATATGGTTGGTCGCATATAAGGTCGCAGATTTTCCGCCGTTATAGCCTCCGCCGAAGAACTCCAGCCGACAGAACAAAACAAGCTAAAACATTGATATATAAAACGATAGAATCCACGAACCAAAAGCCCGTGGATTCTGTTTTAAGTCATTTCGTAGCGGGGGTGGGGCATGATCCCACGACCTCCGGATTATGAATCCGACGCTCTAACCAGCTGAGCTACCCCGCCGTCTGAACGTCCGGGGCCGAGGCCCAGGGCGAAGAACGGACTGCAAAGATAGGGCAAAATTTTGAAATAGCAAGCATAAACTTTGATAATTGAGAAATAATTTCTACCTTTGCGTCCCCTAATTTTTGAAGGGATCGCAATGTTATTATTAACCTATTAAAGATCAAGACAGTGGACACACAAAGCTACAAGACAGTATCCCTGAACAAGGGCACTGTGAACAAAGAGTGGGTCGTCATTGACGCGACGGATCTCGCACTTGGTCGTCTCGCCTCCCGCGTGGCCCTTGTCCTTCGTGGCAAGACCAAGCCCGGCTTCACTCCCAACGTGGACTGTGGTGACAACGTCATCGTAGTCAACGCCGAGAAGGTTGCCCTGGGCGGCAAGAAAATGACCGACCGCGTTTACACGCGCTACACCGGATATCCCGGCGGACAGCGCTTCACAACGCCCAAGGAGATCCTCGAGAAGAGGCCGGCCGAGCTCGTACGGAGAGCCGTCAGGGGTATGCTCCCCAAGAATCGTCTTGGTACCAAGATTCTCGCCAACCTGCACGTTTACGCAGGTCCCGAGCATCCGCACCAGGCCCAGAACCCCAAGGAAATCAAGTTAAACGAAATTTAAACAGAGCAAATGGAACAGACACACGCCCTTGGAAGACGTAAAGCAGCTGTGGCTCGCGTTTATCTCACCGCCGGCAAAGGCAACATCACCATCAACGACCGTCCCCTGGAGAATTACTTCCCCGCCGAGACCCTCCGTTACGTGGTGAACCAGCCTCTGGAGGTCACCGGCACCGCAGGTCAGTTTGACATTCAGGTCACCATCTGCGGCGGCGGCACCAAAGGACAGGCCGAGGCCATCCGTCTCGGTATAGCCCGCGCACTCTGTGAGGTTGACAAGGAAGCATATCGTCCCGCTCTCAAGGCCGCCGGTTTCCTCACCCGCGATGCACGCGAGGTCGAGCGCAAGAAGCCCGGTCAGCCCGGAGCCCGCAGACGCTTCCAGTTCAGCAAACGTTAGTTATTTGTTGATTTACGGCACAGAGGTGGTTTTAAACATTCCGAATTGAATGTTGCCACCCTGCGGAAAAGGCCGGAGACCGGACAGTCCGCTACTCCGCCTTGAAGAAAAGAGGCCCCAGAGGGGCACAGTTAAAAACAAAACAGAACAAAAAACAAAATGTCACGTACCAATTTCCAAGAACTGCTTGATGCAGGCGTACACTTCGGACACCTCGCCCGCAAGTGGAATCCCAAGATGGCTCCGTACATCTTCGACCAGAAGAACGGAATCCACATCATCGACCTGCACAAGACCATCGTCAAGATAGACGAGGCCGCAGAAGAAATGAAGCTTCTCGCAAAGAGCGGACGCAAGATTCTCTTCGTGGCCACCAAGAAACAGGCCAAGGACATCGTCAGCGAGAAAGCCACCGCTGTCGGCATGCCTTCGGTCACCGAGCGCTGGGCGGGCGGTATGCTTACCAACTTCCCCACCATCCGCAAGGCCATCAAGAAGATGAGCACCATCGACAAGATGAAAGAAGACGGCACCTTCGAGAAGCTCGCAAAGCGTGAGCGCCTCCAGGTCGACCGCCAGAGGGCCAAACTCGAGAAGAACCTCGGCTCCATCCGCGACATGAGCCGCCTCCCTTCCGCAATCTTCGTGATTGACATCCAGAAGGAAGCCAACGCCGTCAAGGAAGCCAACCGCCTCAACATTCCGGTATTCGCAATGGTTGATACTTGTTGCGATCCCACCACTATCGATTATGTGATTCCGGCAAATGACGATGCGGCAAAGTCCATCGAGTGCATCATGAACATCCTCTGCGCAGCCATCGCCGAAGGTCTTGAGGAGCGCAAGCTCGAGAAAGACAAGGAAGCTCCCGCCGAGGAGACTGAGCAGACCGAACCCAAGGCCGCTACCCGCAAGCTTCGTTCCCGCAAGGGCGCAAAAGCCGAGGAAGCACCCGAGGCCGAGAAGGTCGAAGTCGCTCCCGCCGCCGAAGAGACAGCTCCCGAAGAGCCCAAGGCAGAATAGTTCCTATAACCTCTAAAGTAATAAAGCAATGGCAATTACAGCAGCAGACGTAATGAAGTTACGCAAGATGACTTCTGCCGGTATGATGGACTGCAAGAAGGCTCTCGAAGAGGCTGAAGGCAACTTCGAGAAAGCTATTGGCATCATCCGTGAGAAGGGTAAGATGGTTGCGGCCAAGCGTGCCGACCGTGAGACATCGGAAGGCGCCGTCAAGGCCCGCATCGCAGGCGGCAAGGGTATCCTGGTATGCCTTGGCTGCGAGACCGACTTCGTGTCCCGCAACGCCGACTTCCAGAACCTGGCCGACGCCATCGCCGACGTGGCTATCGCAAACTGCCCCGCCGACATGGAAGGCCTGAAGGCTTGCAAGATGGCTGACGGTTACACAGTGGCCGAGGCCGTCGAGGCCCAGACCGGAAAGACCGGCGAGAAGCACGTCCTCGTGGGCTACGCCCTCGTGGAAGCTCCTTTCGTGGCAGAATACATCCACAAGATCAACGGCAAACTCGGCGCCCTCGTAGGCTTTAACAAGCCCGTGAGCGAGGCCCTGGCCAAGGGTGTGGTGATGCAGGTTGCATCAATGAACCCCGTGTCCATCGGAATCGCCGACTGCCCGCAGAGCGTACTCGACAACGAGAAGGCCGTCGCTATCCAGAAGACCAAGGACGAGATGGTACAGAAGGCCATCGACGCCGCCCTCAAGAAGGTCGGCATCAATCCCGCCCATGTTGACAGCGAAGACCATATCGACTCCAACACTGCCAAGGGTTGGATCACCCCTGAGCAGGCTGCACAGGCACGCGAAATCATCAAGACCGTCGGCGCGGAGAAGGCTGCAAGCCTGAACCCCGTGATGATCGAGAACATCGCGAACGGCCGCGTCCAGAAGTTCCTCAAGGAGCAGACGCTCGAGGAGCAGGAGTACCAGATGAGCGACGACAAGATTTCCGTCAAGGCCGCAATCGAGGCCGAAGACAAGGAAGCCAAGGTCGTAGCCTTCAAGCGTTTCTCCCTGAACGACTAATTTTCAGTCACAGCTTTACAGTCCGGCCGCAGATCCGCAAGGGTCCGCGGCCGGTTTTTATTGTTTTCAGGCATCGACTTTGCATATTTGAACAATACTGAGTAACTTTGATACGACTTAAAATGATTATTATGAAAAAAATACTTGTCCTGTTGATGATAATCGCCGCCGCCGGTTGCTCCGCTTCATACCAGGCCGGCCAGCAGAATAATGACAGCGCCGATGTGTCCCATTCTTCCGGCGCTTCAACTGCTTCAAAAAAAATCACTTCAATCAAGGGCTACCAGCCCACTGAAAACGACGTACTCCGTTACAACAATGATGTCACTACATTCCTGAAAGCGAGCGTGCCCGATTTCGACCGCTTCAGCCAGGCCAAGATCATGATTGACGGAACTGAAGCCGAAAGCCTGAAAGACATCTCGCTCAGCAAAATATCTTCAATTTCCGTACTCGACGCGTCCTCGGCCGTCATCCTCGGCACTAATGCCAAACACGGAGTGATAATAATCCAGACTAAATAGCCTTGTTTTGACTGCAGATAACGCCAAGGCCGCGGAAGCCGGAGGGCTCATGGCCGATGCTCACTGAAATACTCCAGGTTCCGCCTTCAGAGGGAATAACGCCGCTGCGGTAGCGTACCCGGAGCGAGTCGGAGGGGTAATACACCGTTTCCGAGAAATATCTGCCGGACGGAGAGCGCCAGACCACTTGTAGCGGGAAACTGACCAGCGTGTCGCGCTTGAAAAGGGGCCGGTCGATGACGGAATAGAACGACAAGTCGTAGGAAGCGAGAGTGTCGGCTAGTTCCAGTTCAAAATTATACTCGCCGGAGCCGTCGGAGCGCAGGAACTGCTCGGTGGAAGATGGTTGCGCGCAGGAGCAGAACAGCCATCCCAGGACAAGCACCGGTAAGAAACGCCGCATTACTTGTCGGACTGCTTTCCGTTCTTCTTGCCGTTGCGCTTGCGTCCGCGGGAACGCTTGCGCTTGGGAGCGTCAAAGCGGCTGATGCTGTCGTCGCCAACCGCGGTAACGAATTCAGGGATTGCAGGTTCCGGCTCTGTGCGGAGCGACTCCGGACGTTCGCCCTGGCGGTTCATCGCCAGTATTTCACGCACTTCGGCAGCATCCAGCGGATAGAGGTCGGAGTCTGAATTCTTGTCATAAGAGAAATACATTATTTCCCTCAGGATATCCGTCTTGCGCAGGTAGGCAAGGCCGTCTTCGAACTCCAGCGGGCCCTGGACCCGGGGGATACGGGACTGGGCGTCAAGGTAATTGGCCACTTCATAATTGAGGCAGCACTTAAGCTTGCCGCACTGGCCGGCCAGTTTCTGCGGGTTGAGCGAAAGGTCCTGGCAGCGTGCCGCGGAAGTGGAGATGCTCTGGAAAGAAGTAATGTAGTTGGCACAGCACAGCTCCCTTCCGCAAACGCCCAGACCGCCGATCAGACCGGCTTCCTGACGTGCGCCTATCTGCTTCATCTCTATGCGGATACGGAATTCCTCGGCAAACACCTTGATAAGCTGCCTGAAGTCGACACGGCCGTCGGCTATATAATAAAATATGGCTTTGGTGCCGTCACCCTGGAACTCGACGTCCCCGATCTTCATCTCCAGGCCGAGTTCGGCCGCAATCTTGCGCGCCTTTATCATGGTATCATGCTCACGCGCTATGGCTTCCTGCCACTTCTGTATGTCCAGCGGCTTCGCCTTGCGGTATATCTTCTTGAATTCAGTGGTGGAGGGATCGACGCCCTTGCACGCCATCTGCCTTGCCACGATGGGACCGTTCAGCGTAACTATGCCCAGGTCATGCCCGTTTGTCGCCTCAACTATCACCAGGTCGCCCGCACTGAGTTTCTGCTGCGAGTCGTTCACATAAAAACCCTTGCGCGTGTTCTTGAAGCGCACCTCGAATATATCCGGGCAGGTACCGTCGTTCATGCCCTTGAGCCAGTCGCGGTCGGAGAGTTTGCAGCAGCCCGCCCTGTAATTGCAATTTATTTCATCGCCCTGACTCCCGCCGGTAACGGTACATCCGCGGAAGCAGTCGTATTGTATAGATTCGTTATCCATCAGCACAATCTTGACAGTTTGTTCACCAAGTCGGTGAAAACCAGTTTAGTATTAACATTGCGGTCCACCAGCATCCATGCCCTGTCAAAGCAGGTCAGCGCGGCGCGGGGGAATGTCTTCCTGAAGCGCGGCGCCCATTCCCTGGCCCGTCCGGTACCAGTGGACGGAATATCCAGGCCCTGTTGGGCAATGAACATGTTCCGCATTGCGTCGGCTGCAAATTTACAAAAAGCTTTGGCATTTTCACGCGAGGGCAGGGCCGAAATCTTCTCTCCGGCCTCCAGGGCAGCGCACAAGTCCTTCGCCGCAAGGGCGTCCATAAGGGCGTCAAGCAATTCGGGAGAATCAAAATCCGGCGCCCTCAATTCATCTCCGAGCTGGAAATGCTGGCAGCGCGACCAAATAGTCCTCAACACTTTTTCAGGCGCGTGGGTAATGAGCAGGAACAGCGTTTTTTCCGATGGCTCTTCTATCGATTTGAGCAGCCGGTTGGCCGTCTCCTGGTTCATTTTTTCCGGAAGATACATAAGCACGCTCCGCCAGCCTCCTTCCAGGGCGCTGAGCGAAAGACTTGCAAGCACTTCCTTGGCTTCGGCAACAGCTATCAGCGAACTCTTCCCTTCTATGCCCAGCGCCTCATTGAGTTCCGCCTCCGTGAAAGCGGGATTAGAGCACGCCAGCTCGCGGAACTGCGGCATTAGCGAAGTCGATGTAAGGGGCGAGGTTGTGGGAAATATGAAGTGCACGTCGGGATGGATGAGTTTGGCCACTCGTCCGCCGGAAGTGCCGTAGAGACGTTCCAGGAATCCGAGCGCAATGCGGAAGGCCGGGCCCCCGTCGGGCTCGGAGAACATGATGGCGTGGGGGATACGCCCCGAATCAATCATTCCGGCAAGTGTTTCCTCTATGTTCATGTGTTCCTAATTGCATTGTATCCGGCCAGGGATGCCAGGCACTCTTTCCCGGGCGACTCAGGGAATACATCCAACGCCGCCGTCGCGTCCTTGATATAATCGTCCAGCCTTGCGGCGGCATATTCGAGGCCACCGTTCTCCAGCACGAAACCGCGCAGTTGCCCGCAGTACTCGGGATGCTCGTCTATGCCGCGCACCATGTCACGAAGCTCCCCTGCCCTGTCGCTGTTGCGCAGCGCTCCTATCAGCGGTAGTGTTATCTTCTTCTCCATCAGGTCGAGCCCCACGGGCTTGCCCAAGCCGTTTCCGTCAGTGTAGTCGAAGATGTCGTCGCGGATCTGGAAGGCCAGTCCCATGGCATTGCCGTAGCGCGCCGCGGCTTCACATTGCTCCGGACCGGCATCGACCGAAAGGGCCGCGGACATGCATGCGGTACGGAAGAGCGACGCCGTCTTGCAGTAGATTATGCGAAGGTAGTCCTCCTCGGTAGTGTCCGCCTCGTTGGCCTTCTCCAGCTGCAGCATCTCCCCTTCCGCCAGGTCCGACAAGGTGCGGGAAAACAACGGTACCGCCTTGTCCTTGCGCTTGGCGTCCAGCACCATATCCACAGCCTTGGTCAGCCAGAAATCCCCTACAAGCACGGCGGAAGAAGGGCCGATGAGTGCGGAGAGAGTGGGCTGTCCCCTGCGGGTGGAACTGCGGTCGGCAACGTCGTCGTGAAGCAATGTGGCATTATGCAGTAGCTCCACGGCTGCGGCGAAATGCAGGCTGTCGTCGTTTATTACCCCGAGCGACCCGGCTACGAGCAGCAGCAGCATGGGACGCAACTGCTTGCCGGCATTTGACATAATGGACTCGTTAACGACATTAAGAAGGGCGATGTCGGAGCGCAGGGACTCACGGACGAGCCTTTCAAACCCGTCCCAATGGTTTCCAAGCAGCTTTATGATGGCCTCGCGACTCACAACAATTCCTCAAGTTCCTCCACACTGGAGCACATATGCAGGATGTCGCGGTCGGCGGGTTCCAGCATATTTGTGTTAACGAAATGATCGAGCAGGGCGGCGAGCGGATCGTAGAAACCGTTGATGTTCAGAGCTGCCACACGCCCGCCGAAACGTCCCAGTTTGACGAGCACCATGGTTTCGAAAAGCTCGTCCATCGTTCCTATTCCTCCGGGAAGCGCTATCACCAGGTCCACACCCTCGCGCATTTTCTCCTTGCGGTCCGACATCGTTTCGGTCCAGACCAGGTCGGTGAGGGCTGGATGCTCGAGGCCCAGCATGAAACGGGGCAGCACACCCCTGCTGCGGGCCCCGCATGCGGCAGCTTCATCGCACACTACACCCATAGTGCCCTTGACGGTGCCGCCGGACACTATCTCATAGCCCTTTTGGCACGCCGCTCTGACTATGCGGCGGGCTGCATCGTTGTATTCGGGAGCTATGTCTTTAACAGCGGAGCAGAAGAACAGGACCCTCATAGATAGAGGTTGATCCTGGCCTGGAGATCCTGCTTGGACAGCACGCCCACGGTACGGTCAACGACCGCTCCGTCCTTCACAAAAATGAGAGTGGGAATATTGCGTATGCCGAACTGCGCGGCAATGTCCTCACAGTCATCCACATTGCATTTGGCAATAGTGGCCCTGCCCTCATATTCGACGGCAAGCTCGTCCACGGTGGGGCTGAGAATACGGCAGGGGCCGCACCAGGTAGCCCAGAAATCTATCACGAGGAGTCCCGGAACCTCGAGAAACTCCTGAAAATTGGTTGAGGTAATGACTTTTTCCATAATTCACAAATATAAAAATATTTTGGAAAAAAGTCCAGACAAAGATCAATAACTGTCTTCGACGTTCCAGACGAAGGCGCGGAGGCCCAGGTCGGGAGCGGCCTCATCCTTGGCGCGCAGGTCCTCCAGGATAGGCTTCACCTTATCATCGGGGACGAAAGACAGGACTGCGTGGTTCTGCTCGGGCCAGGCATGATTGCCCAAGTGCGGCACGCCGTTGAAGCCGCCGCGGCCCTGTATGCCGGTCCATCGGGTATAGCCCCTCTGACGGTGGCTTTCAAGCACCGACACTATCTCGTCGCTGTATGCCTGATTGTAACTTACGAATATGGCTTTCATTGATTTGCGAGTTTTTTCTTGATGCGCTTTTCACGCCCCACGCAGATGGAGCAATACACTGTAGGAATAAGGACCAGCGTGACAAGAGTGGAAATCGAAAGTCCCCAGCACACGGTAACGCCCAGCGCGCGCCACATCTCGGAGCCTTCGCCGGTACCTATCGCCATGGGCAGCATTCCAAGCACTGTGGTGAGAGTGGTCATGAGAATAGGACGAAGACGGCTGCGTGCTGCGGTGGTTGACGCATCCCTCACGTTCATGCCCCTCTCACGCAGCAGAATGGTGTAGTCAATGAGCACTATACCATTCTTGACCACTATACCGAGCAGGATTATTATGCCCACCAGCGACATCATTCCGAGGTTGACCCCCGACACGGCAAAGCCTATGAGCACGCCGACGACGGCGAAGGGCACGCTGAACATAATCACGAACGGAGCCATGAACGACTCGAACTGGGACGCCATGACCATATATACCAGAATGATAATCAGGACTATAAGCACGAAGAGGTCGGCGAACATGTCCTGCTGGTCTTCATAATCTCCGGCAATCTGAATATTGAGTTCGGAAGGAATATCGGTAGAGTCTATTGCTTTCTGCGCAGCGGCCACGGCCTCCGACAGGGCGGTCCCGCGGCCCACAATGCCGTTTATGGTGATGAGGCGCTCGCGGTCCTTGCGCTCGATGGTAGGAGGCACCAGGGTCTCGACTATGGTACCGAGTTCCTTCATACGCACGGGATAGCCCTGGGGCCCCATGACGGTGATATTCTCCATATCTTCCACGCTGGTACGGAACTCGGGCGAATAACGCACGCGGATGCTGTATTCCTCGCCGTCCTCGCGGTAGTACGAAGCCACCGTTCCGCTCATTGCCGCGCTGAATGCGGCTCCGGCGGTGGTGGAATTCAATCCGTTGAGCGCCAGCTTTGTACGGTCGAAGTCCATCTGGTATTCAGGGGTGTATTCGTCGCGGCTGAGCGTCACCTGGGCGAACGCGGGATCCTCCAGCATCTTGCCGCGCAGCTCGCGCGCCACCTGGTCGGTAGTCCCGAAATCGTAGCCGTACACCTCGACCTTCACTATGGAAGCGCCGCCCATTCCGCCGCCGCCCTCGGACACGGTGGCACGGTGGATGTCGGGATAGCGCTTCAGGATGCCTCGTATCACATCGGCGATCTCGGCGCTGGTGCGCTTGCGCGTGCTGCTGGTGCCGATACGGACGTTCATCGAGATGACGTGCGTACCGTTGTTCTGCATATTGGCGAAGGTGTTGTCGGTGTCGGCCTGGCCGAATGTAAAGTTAATGCGCTGTGCCTCATGCACTTCGGTCTTCACATCATTCCAGAGCTTGAAAGCGAACTCGCGGGTGACATCCTGCGCCGTGCCCATGGGCAGTTCGATATTGCAGGAGATGCGGTCGGTGTCGCTGTGGGGGAAGAATTCGGTCTTGACTCCGGGGGCAAGCAGCAGAATGGTGACTGCGAACACGGCGGCGAATGCCAGGATAACCAGGGCGCGCCGGCCGGTCGCCCAGCGGATAACGTGCCCATAACCTCTTGATATCCAGTCAATGAAGCGGTTGACCGGACCAAATATGGCATTGTACACCTTGCCGTGTTTCTCCTTTGGCTTGAGCCAGCGGGAGCAGAGCATGGGAACCAGGGTAAGGGCCGCGGTAGTGGACACTATCATTATTATGCTCACGATCCAGCCCAGCTGGCGGAACATTATGCCCGCCATGCCCTTTATCATAGTCAGCGGCAGGAACACGCATAGCATGGTAAGCGTGGATGCGATGACGGAAATGCCCACTTCCGACGTGGCATGAACCGCCGCTTCCTTGGGCCGTTCCCCCCGCGACAAGTGCGTGGACACGTTCTCCAGCACCACAATGGCATCGTCCACCACCATTCCTATGGCTATGGCAAGGGCGGACATCGATATGATGTTCAGCGTGTTGCCCGTGGCGTAAAGATACACCAGCGAGGCCAGCAGCGCCATGGGGATGGACAGGACGATGATGAAGGTCGATTTGAAATTGCCCAGGAAAAGGAACACTATGAGCATAACCACTATGAAAGTGATTATGATGGTGTCCCTCAGGGTCTTGATGGTGTTGATGATTTCGGTGGAGCCGTCCACCAAAATAGTCACGTCGACATCGGCGGGAAGGGTGGGGCGGATCTTGTCCAGCTGCTTCTTCACGCCCTTTATTACGTTTACCGTATTGGCACCGGACTGCTTCTGTATGATGATTCTGGCAGAACGTTCGCCGTCGGTGTAAGACTCCTGCTCGCGCTCCTCGCTTCCGTCGCGCACCGTCGCCACATCGCGCAGGTACACCGTACGGCCGCCCGCAGTACCCACTACGATATCCAGAAGTTCGGATGGACTCTTGAATTCCTTCTGAACGCGCAGGGTGTAGGTATTTGAGCCTATGTCTATGTTACCAGAAGGGAGGTTCTTGTTCTCGGAAGCGATTATTCCAGCTATGGTGCTGATGCTCAAATTATAAGCCTGGAGCCTGGTGGGATCGCAGTACACCTGGATCTCGCGCGTGGGGGCTCCCGCGACGCTCACTGTGCCCACTCCCGGCACGCGGGCGAGCGGTGTGGCCAGGCGGTCGTCGAGTATCTTGTCCAACCCTTCAAGGCTCTCGCTGGCCGTGGCCGTAAGGAGCATGATGGGCATGTCGTCGGCGCTGAACTTGAAAATAACGGGCATCGACGCCCCGTCGGGGAGCACCGAATTCACCATGTCAAGCTTGTCACGGACGTTGTTGGTGGCTTCCTCTATGTCGGTACCGTACTCGAAGGTAAGGGTAAGCAGCGAGATATTCTCCTTTGATCTGGAATTCAGCTCCTTGAGGTTCTCGACGCCGTTCAGGGCGTTTTCCAGCACCTTTGTAAGGTTGGTCTCGATATCTGCTGCGTTGGCTCCCGGGTAGGACGACATTACCATTATGGTATTGGAATCGAACTCCGGGAACTGGGCTATGCTCGTCTTGCTCAGCGAGAATATACCCAGTATCATGAACGCGATGAACACAAGGGCCGTGGTCACCGGATTGTCGACAGCTTTGCGGTAGATGCTCATTGCCTAGCCAATTTGTACGGTCTGACCTGCCTTGAGCGTGGAATTGCCCTTGACCACCACCTGCTCGCCCTCTTCAAGTCCCGAAAGAATCTCGTATTTTCCGTCGAAATGGCGGCCCAGTGTGACCACCTTCACCGCAGCCTTGCCTTCATCGTCGATTACGAACACGGAACGGGTGCCGGCGCCCTGCATCTTGAGCACGGCGGTGTCGGGCAGGGTGATGCTGTAAGAATCGCCGAAGTTGACCATTACGCGCACGTACATGCCGGGGCGAAGTTCCCGCTTGGTATTGGGCACCATGACTTCTACGTTGAACGTATGAGTAGCCGCGTCCATAGTTGGATACAGGCGGTTGACGGTGCCGCTGAAGCTCTTGCCCGGGAGGGCGTCGGCGGTGAGAGTCACCGTATCGCCCTTCTTGACGCGTGTGTAGTCGGTTTCGGAAATGCCCACGAGTATCTTGACGGGCGTGATCTGCTGCACCGTGTATATCGGCAGGCCCATTGAGAACATATCGCCTCGGTCATAGTTGCGGGCGGTAATCACGCCGCTCACCGGGCTGCGGAGTATGGTGTTCTCTTCCAGGTTCTTGCATGTGCTTGCACTCACGTTATAGGCCAGTTCCAGCTGGTCGAAATCGGCTTGTGCTATGCCGCCCTGGGCAAGCAGGGAGCGCACTCTCTCGAGTTCGGTACGGTCGTTCCGGAGCTTGAGTTCCGCCTGGTCGAGCTGGACCCTGTCCATCTCGGCGAGCACCTGTCCCTTTCCAACAAAATCCCCCACTTCGACGTTAAGTTTCTGGATGCGTCCGGTGCCCTGGGGCGCTATGTTGTTGACAACCTTAGCCTGCACGGTCGATGAGTAAAGGGCTGTCTGGGGAACTTTCTCACGTGCTGCTGTAACTACCGAGACCAGAGGAATCTGCTCCGCCGCGGGAGCCGTCTGAGCTTCGCTCGTCTTGCTGTTGCCCGCGCCGCATCCGGCAAGGATCAGGACGGCGGCGATAATACAAATATGCTTATTCATTTGTCGATGTTTTTTCAAGGAAATCTGCACCAAGAGTGCCTTCGAGGTCGGATTTTGCAGAGAGATAATTGTAAACCGCCTGGCACACGCCGAGCTGCGACTGCGTAAGGGCTAGCTGGGCGTCGTTAAGGTCGGTGAGGGTGCTGCGCCCCACGTCGTAGGACTGTCGGGCTATACCGTAGGCCTTGCCAGCCGTTTCGACAGCGCTGCCGGCGGAGGCGTAACTTTTCACTGCCGTCTCCATGGTACCGAGATACTGACGGATAGCAATCTGGAGCTGTCTTTCGGTATTCATGCGCTGTAAGTCCAGCTCAAGGGCCTGCACTTTTGCGGCCTTGACGGCGTTGTGGCGCTTGCCTCCGGCGAAGATTGGTATGTTCAGGCTGAGGCCTACGTAAGAATACGGCGACCATTTGTACTGGCTGAATTTATAGTCGTTGGCCATGGCGTTAAGACTGTACGAAAAAGCCAGGGCAAGGCTGGGGAGGGACGCATATTGCTGCATCTGCACCGTCGAAGCAAGCTGCTCCGCCTGTATTGCAAGCTGGCGAAGGGTAGTATTGCCGTTCAGGTCCGTGTCTGGCAGAGGATCGGTAAGCATTGCATCGGCATAATCCGTAAGGGAACCGGCAACGTCGATATCTGAATCAAGCGCAACTCCCATAACCGCCTTGAGTTGCCAGAGGCTTATGTCGACAGCGTTTTCAGCATCATACACATTGGGCACGGCATTGGCCACGGCCGTCTTGGCGCGGGTGAGGTCGAGCTCGGAAGCACGCTGGGCGTTGTATTTCTTCTGGGTGAGGTTGAGATTCTCGACGGCATTGTCATAGACCGATTGATATACCTTTGCAGCTTCCTTGGCGAGCAGGACCGTGAAGAACGCCTTCTTGACCTGCGTTACTGTTTCAAGGCGCGAGCCGCGGGCTTTCTCAACCGCCAGTTCGACGTCCTGGTCGGTGATTTTGAGGCTCTTCCACAGCTGAGCGTTGACAAGGGGCATACTGGCAGACACGCCTGTCGACCATGTGTTCCAGCGTCCCACCTCGAAACCGTCGGCAGAACGGGAAGACTGGTTCTCAGCGGCTGATGACCCGTCTGAACCGCCGCCCATCATGGAGGACATGTCGAAGTCCATGTACATTACCTGCTTCTTAATGGTTCGCTGGTAATTGGCGGAACCGTCAATCTGGGGGAACAGTGCGGCGTAAGAGCCCTTTCGTGCATAACCGGTACGCTCTATTTCGAGGTCGGCAATCCTTACTGAAGCATTCTCGCTGAGGGCGACCTTGATGGCGTCGTCAAGGGTAAGGATTTGTTGCGCCGGGCATATTGGGGAGGCCATCAGAAACAGGCCCGCAAATGATATCAAAATCTTTTTCATACTACTCTAACGAGCGCTATTTTGCTGCAAAAATTATACCACCTGCAGGCTTGTTTATAAATGGCAAAAGCAGTATCTTTGACAAATTTTTAATGCTATGGATTTTCTGGCAATACACTGGAATGTCGATCCGGTACTCATACATCTGGGAAACTTCGGAATACGTTGGTATTCATTACTTTTCGTAGCCGGGTTCATAATCGGATGGTACCTTTTCCGCTGGTTCTTCAGGCGCGAGGGCATACCCGAAAAGCTGCTTGACCCGCTGCTCTACACCCTCCTTATAGCCACCATCGTGGGCGCCAGGCTGGGGCATTGCATATTCTATCAAACGGACTACTTTTTCGGTTCCTGGGAGGGCTTCCTGGAAATATTCATGCCATGGAAAGGAGGTCTGGCCAGTCACGGCGGAGCCATAGCGCTGCTTCTTGGAATGTGGTGGTATTCCGCACATTACGGCAAGAAACATGATTTCGACTATCTGTGGATCCTGGACCATCTTGTCATCACGGTGGCCTTTGCCGGCTGCCTCATCCGCCTTGGCAACCTCTTCAATTCAGAAATCTACGGCCATGTAACTTCCCTGCCCTGGGGCGTCATATTCGAGCGGCGCGGTGAGACAGAGCCCAAGCACCCAACACAGATTTACGAGTCTCTCAGCTACCTCATCCTCGGATTTGTGCTGCTGTGGTTCTACGCAAAGAAGCTGAACAAGGTACACAGGGGCTTCTTCTTCGGTCTGTTCCTGGTGGGCTGCTTCGGAATGAGGTTCTTGATAGAATTCATAAAAGAAGCCAGCATACATTTCGACCTTGGCTTTGTTACGCTGAATATGGGCCAGATGCTCTCGATTCCGTTCATCATTGCCGGAATAGCGTTCCTGATATACGCGGCAGTAAAGAAAAAGCCGGCGGCGGCTGTTCATCCCGCGCCGGCTCCCAAAGCCGAAACTCATTACGCAAAGCCTTTGCGCTAGAGACTATTTCTTCTTGTTCATCATATCGTAGAGCTTGGACATTCCGTCTTCGATAAGGGTATAACCCTTCTCCTCGGGAAGTACGAAAAGCTCTGCGGGTTGCTCGCCCTTCTCGATTCCGGCGGTCATCTGTACCAGCACGTCCGATGAAAGCGTGGCGAAAGGAATCCCAGTCTCGCAGTCGATATAGCGTGTGATGGTCTTGTTGGTGCTGATCTTGCTCCAGCGGCCCATATACACCTCATACTTGGCTTTCCCGTCCTTGACACGGTGCGAGAAGGTGTTCTTTGTATAAGTCTTGTCCTTGTCGAAGATACGGTAGATTGTGGTTTCCAGCTCCTTGCCGTTAATCTTGTTGGTCACCAGCTGCACGGTACCGTCGGTAAACTTGGTGTATTCCCTGCCGGTATTGGCATCGTAGCGTATTTCGGAGCCGTTGGTAAGGATATAATCTCCTGAAATCGCCTTGGATACGGTGTAGTTCCTGGCATAGTAGGACACTTTGGACGCAGCCATTTCGGGCTGGGGCGAGGAAGCGTTGGAAGGAAGCCCGAGCGAAGGGGTCTGGGCTCCGAGAGAAAAACCTGCAAGCATTGTTGCCGCAGCAGTGATGATCATTCGTATCGTTTTCATAAGCTTATAATTGTCTCGTTTTGCAAAAATACGTGTTACTAATTACAAAACAAATACCAAAACCGATTTTTTCAGACAAATCGTCCGTCCTGCATCACGAGGGTGCGGTCGCAAAGGGCTGCGAGGGATGCGTCGTGGGTAACGATTACTATGGTCTGCCCGAGGGTGTCTCGCAAATTGAAAAAGAGACGGTGTATTTCCTGCTTGGTAGCTGAATCAAGGTTGCCGGTAGGCTCGTCGGCAAAAAGTACGGCTGGGTTGTTGACCAGAGCTCTGGCTATCGCCACCCGCTGCTGCTCGCCCCCGGACAGCTCCGACGGCTTATGGGTAATGCGGTCCTGAAGACCAACAAGAGCCAGGAGCCGCGATGAAGCCCCGCGTGCGTCACTGGCCGGACGGCCGGCGATCAGGGCAGGAATCATCACGTTCTCCAAGGCATTGAATTCAGGAAGCAGATGATGTTCCTGGAATACGAAGCCGATTTTGCGGCCCCTGAAAGCGGCCAGGGCGTCGCCCTTGAGTGAGCGGCCCGAGCCGTCAAATACCATGGTCCCGTCTATTTCCAGACGGCCGCTGTCGGGAGTCGACAGCGTCCCGAGAATCTGAAGCAGCGTAGTCTTGCCGGCACCCGAAGCCCCCGTCACCGACAGCACTTCCCCCCTCTCCACACTCACATCCACGCCCTTGAGCACCTCCAGCGCGCCAAAACTCTTACGGATATTCTGAGCTGTGATTATCATCATACCGCAAAATACAAAATAATTCTTAATGTTATATGGCTGACCGCCAGATTTCGATATCAATGGGGCCTCCGGTAGGCTTTAGCGTAACGCCCTGACTGCCGGCTGCGCCACCCGGCTGGCGCCAATCCGAAATTCACCTGGCTCAGTCACCAGCCAATGAACTCGCCCGGAGACGTTAGGGTGCACCAGGCGGCCCCATCATGCCCGAACCGGATTCACACAGGAACCCTCTATGCACCTTTAAGGCCTATCCCTATTCCAGGTGATTTTCGACTTCAGAAAAAGACGCTGCGGACTCACGTCGCCCTTCTTCTCTCCCATGGGGTCGGGGACGAGCCAGCGGGAAAGGGAGGGGCTGTACTGCCGGGCGCCGAAGTCCAGGTAAGGGACCGAGAAGTCCGGGCCCTGGTCCTCCTGGCCGGTGAAGCCGTCGCGCAGGGACACGGTGCTCCCAGTAGGCTTGAGGGTGACGGCCGACGCCGCGCCGCTGATAGTGTAATTATCTGTTCGCTTAAAACTATTCAATCTTCTTAATACTGAATGGAGATAATGTTATTTTATACCAGTTTCCCTTCCCCATAATCGAAGTGTTATTATTATTTGTTGTTACGATTACTAAATCTTTACACTTTCTAAAATTAATTCTTCCATAATCATCACTATAGATAACTTTTGGATAGTCCGTATTATAATAAAATGTAGGATATGATTCATATGTACCACCTACAAATTCGTGGATATAATTAGGTATACATTCTATAGTATTACCCTGTATTTGTAACGCGACTGTTTTGGGATCGAGTCTTTCACATTGAATAGAGCTAATATCAACGGTATCTCCTGTATCGTTACAATTATTTAAAAACAACAATGAATTGTAAGGCCAATATGAATATCTTGGCTTAACACTCCGAATTATTTCTTTATTCAATAATACAGCATAATGTTGAGTTTTACCTTGATAGTAAACAACACCATTTTTTGTCCGCTCTAAAACAACTCTGATACTATCCGGTAGCCGTATTCCATCCACATTGTTTGGCAACCATACAATACCTCGATTACGTACTTGCTCAGCATATAAACTATTATGAGCATCTTGAATGTAAAGCATTTTAGGTTTTTTATCCGGGATATAAAGAGTCGCTGCCCCATTGTTTTTATTTCTTATGATTAGGCACGTCTCCAACCATCCATGTTCCTCCGCGGATTCAACAAGACAACCTAAATAATCAGATATATATATTCTATTGCCTTGAAACTTTATAAATGTATCTACTTCCGGTATATGGTAATAATAAGTTCTATTGCGAGATATTGTCAACAATAGAAAAAAAACGACCAAAGAAGCCGTAAAGACCAAACACACAACAATTAATGCATTATCTCTTAACCTCATCTTACTCCGGTATTAATTAATGTTTCATTTGACGGTGAGTTCTTCCCATCAGCCAACCTAAATATTGAGCATTTGTGGTTGTTTTTCCCTCCTTGGATAGTGTCAAACAATCCATAATGGATAAATCATTACTATGGACATATTTAGATATGGTTGCCGTATAGCTCTCGTATAAATCTAAAGCAAATCTGGCACAACCATATGGAATCCCATTTACCCCACACATATATCCAGCGACCATATTTCCCACATCTCTCGCTGAAGTGATAATTCCATTTCCCAATGTCATGCCTCTATAATACTGCTCCATTTTGAACAGGACCGTATTTGTACCATTAGTAGATTTAAAATCATATAATTCGTAGTTTCCTGCGCTCAACATATAATCAATTAAAGCCGGCGTATCATTAATGATAGAATTAAAGAATGATACTCCGCTGTCATCATTCATGTCAATGATAACACTTTGCCATTTATTTGATTCACTATCAAAAAAAGTAGTAATGGAGGTTGTAACACCGATAACAGAATCTTTAATAAATACACCATCTTCAAAATGGCCACAATAAACACTCAAATCTTCATCTGTTTCATCACCACCAACAACCTGATACGAACCGTCAGGATTTGAAATAACATGAGTACTCATCCCGCCCAAATCCACAAGACTCACCGGATTCCCGGCGCAGTAGGCATACGGACTGACGTCGAAGTACTTCTCGCCCATGGGGTCGGGGACGAGCCAGCGGGAAAGTGAGGGGCTGTACTGGCGGGCGCCGAAGTCAAGGTACGGGACCGAGAAGTCCGGGGCCTGGTCCTCCTGGCCTGTGAAGCCGTCGCGAAGGGACACGGTGCTGCCGGTAGGCTTCAGCGTAATGATTGCCGCCGCGCCGGAGGCGGACTTCACGCCGTACGGGGCGTAGTCGTCCATGGAGAAGAACCCCGCAAGGGGGTAGCTGGTCGCGGAGACCGTCCCGTCCCAGACGGCACGCACGCTCCCCAGGTGGTCCGTCACGTGGTAGCGGGGCCCGGCCTCCGTCAGGCGGCCACCGTCGAACGGGGCGCCCTCCAGGGTGAGAGTCCCTCCCGAGGCGCGCCTGTAGGTGAACGGACCCCTGTACACCAGTCCCGCCCCAGAGGCGTCAAGGGCCGACACCTTCGTTCCGTCAGCCGCGTAGGTGTACCGCGCCATGAGGGTGCCGCCCGAGTGGACGCTCTGCGGAAGGTCGAAGGCGTTGTAGCCCACGGTCAGACCGGACCCCGCGTCCGTGGTCATGCGGCCGAAGCCGTCGTGGGCGAAGGAGACCGACGGGGCGCTGCCCGCCTTCATGGTCGATAGCATGTCGCCGCTGTACGTCAGCGTCGTGGCGCCGCCCGTGCCGTGGCGGGGGGAGCGGGACAGCATGTTCCCCCGGGCGTCGTAGGATATGTTCTCGCCGTCCGTGGAGTCGTCCCACGCAGAGAGCCTTCCGGCGTAGTCGTACGCGTAGTCCTCCGTCCGGGACACGGACGGGTTCGGGACTGGGCTGGAAGGGACGGTCCACGTCTCGGTCTTCCTCGTCACCAGCCCCGTGTACGACGGCCCTCCCATGGTGCCGGACGGGGTGTCGTAGCCGAGCGTCTCGGAGAACAGCGTGCTCCCGCCCAGCGATACCGTCAGGGACGAGGTCCAGTTCTGGAGCGTGTATCCGTACTGAGTCACCAGAAGGCCCGCCGCGGACGTCGGGCCGGACGACACCGACGACTGCCGCCCCAGGGCGTCGTAGCCGTACAGCGTCGTGTTCCGGGCCTTCTCCACCCCTCCGACGGTCAGCACGCTCAGGACGCTGGTCGGGCGCTCCCTCGTGTCGTATGACGTAGTGACGGAGAGGACGTCCGTCACGCCGCCTCCGGGGCGCTCGCCCGTCACCACCGTGGACGCCGGGCTGCCCGAGAAGTCGTACGACGTCACCGTCGTGTTCCTGTGGCCGTCGGGGTATCCGGTCACGCTGCGCGTCAGCCTCCCCAAGGCGTCGTAGGCGTACGCCGTGGACACGCTCCCGGAGAAGCCGCCCGAGCCGTCGGTCACTGCCAGCTGCGTCCAGGTCTCCAGCCCCTTCTTCGGGCCGGACGTGTAGGAACTGCCGCCTATCAGCGCACTCGCCGCCGACGAGTAGCCGTCATACTCGTGGGCCTCGGTCTGCGTCTGTGGGCCGGAGCCGACGCGGAGGTACCTGGCCGTGACGCGTCCGAAAGAGTCGTAGTCTATGGTGGTGACCTCGTTCCCACGGGTCACGCTCACCACCCGGTCCTCGCTGTCGTAGGTGTAGTATTCACGCACGCTTCCCGGGACGCCCTTCGAGCGGAGGCGGCCCAGGTTGTCGTAGCCGTAGCGCCACATCGACAGGGTGTCCGTCACTGGAATGCCCGCACCGATGACGGCAGCGAGGCGGTCCAGCTCGTCATAGACGTAGCGCGTCGATGCGCCCCAGCCGCTTCCGGCGCCGTCGCGCTTCGTCGCCAGGAGCCGCCCCTGGTGGTCCTTCACGCTGTATGTCGTGCGTCCGTCGGCGTCCTCCGTTATCT
>JAFZBM010000008.1 GCA_017561765.1 Bacteroidales bacterium
ATCCCAGACTTTCTGCACCGAAGGTATGAATGCCCTTTCATCCGGGGAATGGGGGCTCAGCAGGGTCGGTCCCATGGAAACCATGTCCCAGTGAGGATAGGCGCCGGAGAGGATACCGCACTCGAGGCCGGCGTGGATGGCCATTATGAGCGGCTCCTTGCCGAACATCTCCTTGTATACTTTCTGCATTACGGCACGAATCTCGGAATTGGCGTTGGGAGCCCATCCGCTGTAACCGCCGGAGAAGGCGATGCGTATGCCTGCAAGCTGGAAAACGGCCTTCATGCGTGCCGCAAGGGCGGCTTTTGCCGAATCGACGGAGGAACGCATAAGGCAGCTGAGGAAGAACTCGCCGCGGTAAATCTTGACCATGGCGAGGTTGTTGGAAGTCTCCACCATGCCGGGCATGGCATCGCTCATGCGCTCAACGCCGTCGGGGCAGGCAAGGATGCAGCGGACGAACTTGAGTGCCGCTTCTTCGCTTACGTACTTGCAGTCTTCATGGTCGCAGACCTCGCCGGGTGCGGGAACATAAGGTTCGAAAACCACGTTGAGACCAGGATCCGTGGCGGCATATTCAGCCTTGAGCAGCCTGGCTATGCGGGCTACGGCGCGCTTTACCGCAGATATTTTCTTCTTGTGGACATACACGGTGGCGAAAGCTTCGCGCGGGATGGCGTTGCGGAGCGTACCGCCTTCAAGGTCTATGAGTTTGACCCCGTGCCTCTCGAGAAGAGGTAGCAGAAGCCTGGCCATCAGGCGGTTGGCATTGGCCCTGCAGAGGATGATGTCCATTCCTGAATGTCCTCCCTGGCAGCCTTTCACAGCAAGAGTGTAGCAGAGATGGGCCCTGGGCTCCTTCTTGCGGCGGTAGCGGGCGCGTGCTACGGCGTCGAGGCCGCCGGCGCATCCCACATAGAGTTCGCCTTCGGTCTCGGAATCGAGATTGATAAGGATATCTCCCTTGAGCACGCCGGGCTTAAGGGCGTTGGCGCCCGTCATGCCGGTTTCTTCGTCATAGGTAACGAGAATCTCGATAGGACCGTGCTTGACGTCGGGAGACTCGGCTACGGCCATCGCGAGGGCCACGCCGAGGCCGTTGTCCGCGCCGAGAGTGGTGCCCTTGGCGCGCAGCCATTCGCCGTCAACCCAAGTCTCGATGGGATCTTTGAGGAAGTCGTGCTCAACATCGGCATTCTTCTGGGGCACCATATCCATGTGTCCCTGGAGCACCACCGTCTTGAGGTTTTCGTAACCGGGAGTTGCGGGAACGCGCATTATTACGTTTCCGGTTTCATCCACGAATGCTTCGACTTTGTGCCCGGCAGCCCAGTCAAGAAGGAATTTGCGTACAATTTCTTCATGTTTCGATGGTCTGGGGCAACGTGTGAGGGAATAGAAGTTATTCCACACGATTGAAGGTTGTAAATCTTTGATGGTCATAGTGGTAATATGTTATTATTTCGGAAATTTCTTCCATCTTTTGTGAGTCCAGAGGTAGTTCCAGGGCTGCGCTTCTATATCGGCTTCCAGCAACTCGTAGAAACGGCGCATGATGTCGTCCGCCTCCATGGAGGAAGCGGAATCGCAGATAGGGACATATTTCAATTTGTAATGTCCCCTGCTCTCCACCGGCATGCTCAGGTAACACACGGCCATGCCGAAACGGCGGGCAAGTTCGGCCGCGCCTTTCATGGATTCGCATTCCTGATGCATGAAGGTGACTTTCAGGAAATCCTTTGCCCTGAAATAGGGATGCTGGTCGGTGATGAAGTTGTATATCTTTTTTTCGTCCTTGTGTTCGAAAACATAGCGCACCACCTGCCTTGACTCCAGATAGCCGGGGAATCCCCCGGGGTCCACGAGCGGAGCCGTACGGTTGTCACGCATGATTGCGTCCCACATTGGGTTCTGCTTAAGGTACACTACGCAGAAATTCTGTTCCGTGAAACAGGACGGTATATCAGTATAATTGTAGGAGCCTATGCCGCCTATCAGTTCCCAGTTTCCGGCATGCGACATCAGCACCATTACGCCCGGAGACTTTTCGTACAGACTGTTAAGCACCTCGACATTGCTTATCTCGACCAGGCGGGCACGCCTGAGGCGCTTGGGGCCACGGCAGGCACCGAACCATACCGTCTCCGCTATAACGTCCCCGAAATGCCGGTAGAACCGGTTCCGTATTTTCTTCAATTCGCCGGCGCTCTTGTCCGGGAAACTGGCGGCAAGATTCTGCTCTACGACTTTTACGCGGTAGCGGAAGACTTTGCCCGCGAGAAATGCGAGCAAGCGGGCAAGGAAATAATGCAGCTTGAGGGGCAGGAGCCCAAGCAGGCGCATCAAAGACTTGACCACGAATTTCTTCATCGTTACAAATTTAGCAAAAATCTTGAATTTGGTGACGTTTTCTAAAGACCTGTCCCCGCAGCGGTTAGAGTGTTTGTTTCTCCGTCCTCGCCCAAGGGGGCTCGCCTCCCCGCGGCGCTGCCGCTTGCGGGTCCCCTCCTCTACAAGCGAGGCTGCTTATGACTGCAAAACAAACACTCTGCACCGTTGCAGGTTTGTATCTTTATGTGCAGACCTGCTACGATTAAGGTCGTTTTTGTAGCAGGTCTGCATAACAAATGACAGACCTGACACCTTTGGGATTGTCAAGAAATTTTTGTTACTTTGCATTAATACGCATATACTAACAAATAAAAATATTAATCAATGTTCAAAGGACAGCCCAAAGGCTTATTCGCTCTGGCACTCGCCAATACCGGCGAGCGTTTCGGCTACTACACAATGCTAGCCATCTTCCTGCTATTCCTGCAGGCCAAATTCGGTTTTTCCGCCGCTGCGGCGGGTCAATTCTACGCCATCTTCCTGGCCGCCGTGTATTTCATGCCGGTCATAGGCGGCTGGCTGGCCGACAAGATCGGTTTCGGCAAATGCGTTATCACGGGAGTCTGCGTGATGTTCACCGGCTACCTGTGCCTGGCAATTCCAACTGACGCATTCGCCGGCCGCGGCTTCGCACTGGCCCTCATGATAGGCGCCCTTCTGCTGATCGCAGTGGGTACCGGCCTGTTCAAGGGCAACCTGCAGGTGCTCGTAGGAAATCTGTATGACGACCCCAAGTATTCAGCAAAGCGTGACTCCGCATTCAGCCTCTTCTATATGGCTATCAACATCGGCGCCATGTTCGCTCCTACCGCCGCCACGGCACTGACCAACAGCCATCTCGCAAAGGCAGGCCTCGTCTACAAAGCGGACATCCCCGCCCTTGCGCACCAGTATCTGGGCGGAACCCTTGCCGACCCCGGCATACTTGAAGGCCTCAAGGCCGGAATGCCCGGCGCGGATATCGCCGCCATGGACCTCGGCACATTCAGCCAGTACTATATCAACCAGCTGTCCACCGCTTACAACCTTGGATTCGCAGTCGCCAGCGTGTCCCTCATCGTATCCATCGCAATATATTTGGGCTGCCGCAGCTGGTTCAAGCATGCCGACGTGAATGCCAAGCAGGCCAAGGCCGGTGAAGGCGCAGCAGTGGCGGAACTCACTCCCAAGCAGACCAAAGACCGCATCGTCGCCCTCATCTTCGTATTCGCCGTGGTAATCTTCTTCTGGATGGCATTCCACCAGAACGGTTCATCGCTTACCTACTTCGCACGCGACTACACCCAGAGCACCGTAGCCGGTCCGCTCAAGATAGGATTCAACATCTGGGCACTTGCGCTAATTGCAGTATCCATTTACACTCTGTTCAGCACCTTCCAGTCCGAAACCGCAAAGGGCAAGGCAATCAGCGGCGCTGTCACTCTGGCTCTGTGGGCCGGTGCGTTCCTGCTCTACAAGGGAATGGCTCCCGAGATTAACATCCTGCCCCAGCAGTTCCAGCAGTTCAACCCCTTCTTCGTGGTAGCACTCACGCCGGTTTCAATGGCCCTGTTCGGCGCACTCGCGTCCAAGGGCAAGGAACCTTCCGCACCCAAGAAAATCGGTCTCGGAATGTTCGTGGCCGCATTGGGCTACCTCATCATGCTCGCGGCTTCCAAGGGCCAGCCGGCTCCGTCGGAGCTCGTCAGCGTGGGCGGCGTATCCCCCGATCCCGTTGTTCCCACATACCTGATTTCCACCTACCTGGTGCTCACCTTCGCCGAGCTGCTGCTCTCACCTATGGGCATCTCCTTCGTATCCAAGGTAGCCCCGCCTAAGTTCAAGGGCCTGATGATGGGTCTGTGGTTCGCTGCAACCGCTATCGGCAATTACCTCAGCTCCATCCCTTCGATGCTCTGGAACAATGTTCCGCTCTGGGTCAACTGGTGCGTCCTCATGGCCCTCTGCGTCATCTCCGGCGTGGTGATGTTCAGCATGCTCAAGAAACTCGAAGCTGCAACCGCATAATAATGAAGCGTTTCCTGTCACTCCTCGCCGGCATGTTGCTCTGCTCCGCGGCCCTGGCCACGGAACTGCCCGATTCGGTGTACGTGGCCGTGAAAGACGGGCACGTGCAGGGCATCGCCCTTGACCGGGAAAAAGGCTACATGTATTTTTCCTTCACCAGTTCGTTCATCAAAACGGACCTGGAAGGCAATGTCATCGGCACAATCAACCGCATCCAGGGGCATCTGGGAGCCATGACCATGGGGCCCGACGGCCGCGTGTACGCTTCGCTGGAGTGCAAGGACGATGTTATCGGCCAGGGCATTTCCCAAAGGCTCGGGGTGGAGAACCTCAGCCATGAGAACTCCGTATTCTACGTCGCGATAATCGACGTGGACCGTCTGGACCGCAAGGGCATGGATCCCGAAAAGGACGGAGTGATGACCACGGTATGCATACGCGATGCCTGCCGTGACTATGTCGACCACACCTTCGGATGCTCCGGCATAGACGGCGTAACCTTCGCTCCGGGCATAGGCAAGTGCAGCAAGAAACTCTACCTGTACGTCGCCTACGGCATTTACGGAGACAACTCCCGCAGCGACAACGACAACCAGGTCCTGCTCTGCTACGACATAAAGAACTGGAAACGCAAATACGAAACTCCGGTGGTATTCGGGACCGTTCCCACGAACGGCCCCGAAAAGCCGCTGCACAAATACTTCATTTACACAGGCAACACCACCTGGGGTGTGCAGAACATGGCTTACGACGCCCATACGGGACGCATATACATGGCGGTCTACAAGGGCAAGAAGCCTGACTTCCCCAATTATCCCCTGTTCTCGCTGGACGTGAAGCAACGGCCCGCTAAGGGCGTTCCTCCCGGACTCGATGCGAAGCACGAAATCCTCAGGCTCTCCGACGCCGGGCTGCTCGACGAAGCCACCGGCGTGCGCGGATGGGATTTCAAATGGGGATCAACCGGGCTCTGCCCGCTCGGCGACGGACTCTGGTACATCTCCGAGAACCACAAGGACAAGGCCACCGGCATCCAGAGCTGCACGGCGCGGCTTTACCGCTGGAACGGCCAGGGAAAACAAGTTTTTATTCCGAACAAATGACCCGCAAAACCATCGAGCAGTTGAAAGAGTGGGCCGAAGTGTACAACGACCCGCAGTATTTCGAGGAAGACCCCATAGCTTTCCCCCGCGAATTCGTGAACAGGGGCGCTTCCCTCCAGGATGTGGAGATTGCATCCGTATTCGCTTCGTTCCTTGCCTGGGGACGCCGGGCAATGATAGTGCGCGACTGTACCAGGCTCTTCGACGAGATGGAATGGCGCCCCTACGACTATGTAATGGCGGGCGACTACCGCTCCGACGAGACATCGCTCCACCGCACGGTCAAATGGAGCGAAGCGGCCGGCATATGCGGACGCCTGCGGGAGTGGTACACCTGGCACAAGAGCCTTGAGAGCCTTTCCGCCAAAGAGATACGATCCATAGTTTTCCGCCGCAAGGACGATCCTTCCGCGCCCGACAAAAAAATCAACCTGATGCGGCGCTGGCTCGTACGGCGCGACGGAAAGGTGGACCTGGGCCTCTGGACAAAAACCGATCCGGTATCGCTCCTGGTACCCCTGGACGTGCATGTTTACGGACAGGCGGCAGCCCTCGGACTCACCAGAAGGCGCTCGAAAGACATAAAGACGGCCGAGGAAATCACCGCACGATTCCGTGAGATATGGCCCGAGGACCCGTTGCTGGGCGATTTCGCACTGTTCGGATACGGAGTAACGCATAACAAATAATGCCAAGGCTCTTCATTCTGTCGGGTTGCAACGGCGCCGGCAAGACCACGGCGTCCTATACTTTCCTGCCTGAAATACTCGATTGCCACGAGTTTGTCAATTCCGACGAATTCGCCAAGAGCCTGTCGCCTTTCGATCCCTCCATAGCGTCCGTATCCGCCAGCCGTTTCATGCTGATGCGCATCCAGTATCTGCTGGACCAGAAAGCGGACTTCAGCATCGAAACCACCCTTGCTACAAGGTCCCTGGTATCTATCATAAACCAGGCAAAAGAACTGAACTATAAAATCACCCTGATCTACCTCTGGCTCCAGACCCCCGAGCTGGCCATACAGAGGGTGCGCGACAGGGTGGCGAGCGGAGGGCACAATATCCCCGAAGATGTGCTCAGGCGCCGCTACAAAATGGGAATATTCTACCTTTTCAATACATATATGTCATTGTGCGACAATTGGATAATTGCCGACAACACGCATCCTCCCTTCACCGTGATCGCCGAAGGCAACAGTGAGCGCACTCTCATAAAGGATGATGTGACATTCAAAAAAATAAGGAAGCTCCTTGAGGATGAACAATAACTTGGACCTGTTCGGGGTCACTCCCGCGCAGCTGCGCGCCATAGTGGGCGAAGGCCTGAAAGGCGGCCACTGGTGCGACCTCTACTTCGAACAAACTGTATATAACGACCTGCTGCTTCGCGACGGAGCCGTGGCATCCGGTGGGTTCCACCTCGACTATGGCTGCGGAATCCGTGTACTCAACGGCGAAAAGACCGGTTATGCGTATTCAGAATCCACGGACTACCAGTCGCTTATCGATGCCGCAAAAGCAGCTACCGCCGTTGCCGGGAAAGCCGGCTCATTCAAGGCAGGAGAGGCCCTGAAACGGCCGGAACCGCCCTACGGGATGAAACTCGACTGGGACGGAGCGGACAAGAAGCAGCTTGCAGCATGGCTTGAAAAGCTGGAAAAGGCCATTCGCTCACGCGATGCCCGTCCGTCAAAGATAATCGCCCTGCTGTCGTGGTCGGTGAGCAACATACTGATGTACAACTCGCTGGACCAGATCACCTCCGACATCCGTCCCCTTGGCAGTGTCACGGTGACCGCCATTTTCAAGCAGGGTGAGCAGACCGAACAGCGCAACGTCTCCAGAAGTTTCCGCTGCGGCATTGAGATGCTCAGCGACGTACTGATAGATGAACTCGCCGCCGAGGCGGTCAAGGATCTCGACGACAGCTTTGCGGCACGGAGGCCCAAGGGCGGGAAAATGAGCGTGGTGATGGCGGCCGGAGCCTCGGGAATCCTGCTCCACGAGGCCATGGGACATGCATTCGAAGCCGATTTCAACCGCAAGGGACAGTCTATATTCTGCGACCGCATGGGGCAGCAAATCTGCAAGAAAGGCATCAACATACTGGACGATGCCACGGTTCCGGGCAACCGGGGCTCGCTCCTCTTCGACGATGAAGGCGTCCCGGGGCAGAAAACCTATATGGTGACCGACGGAGTGCTGACGTCGTACCTGCACGACCGCATAAGCGCCGCCTGGTACGGAGTCCCGCCCACAGGCAACGGCAGGCGCGAGTCTTTCCGCTACAACCCTATCCCCCGCATGCGCACCACCTACATGGAGAGCGGCACCGACGGCACCCTTCAGGACCTGATCGGGAGCGTGCGCAAAGGCGTTTACGTGGATAAATTCGCCAACGGCGAAGTCAAGATAGGCGAAGGCGACTTCACCTTCTACGTCAACCGCGGATATCTTATCGAAAACGGGCGTCTCACAATGCCCGTGAAGGACATAAACATAATCGGGAACGGTCCCAGGGCGCTTGCGGACATAGTTGCGGTGGCCGGAGACCTGAAGATTGACGACGGAACCTGGACCTGCGGCAAGGAGCAGAGCGTTGCCGTGTCCTGCGGCATCCCGAGCGTATTGATAAAGAACCTGACAGTCGGAGGAGAATGATAAGCGAAGCAGAAAAAGAACTTGCGCGCCAGAGCCTTGGCTTTGCCCGCGAAGCCGGAGCGCAGAACGCACGTATCACGCTCACACAGAGCACGGAAGATTTAATAGCGACCCTTGACGGCGAGATTGACAAAGTAACCCGCTGCGCCGACCGTTCGCTGAGCATAGCCCTGTTCGTGGACGGACGCTTCGGCAGTTTCTCCACCAACAAGCTGGAGGCCGGGGCCCTCAGTGACTTCATATTCAAGGCTGCCGACACGGTACGCATGCTCGCACCGGACGAATACAGGGTACTGCCCGCCCCTGAACGCTGCTGTCACGACGCCGCAACCGGTTTCGAACTGGACAGTTACGACAGCGAATACTCCGGCATAACGGCGGAGATACGCAGGAAACGCGCCCTTGACGCCGCCGTATTCAACAACGGCGCGACTCTTCCCGACAAGCTTAAACTGGTCTCCGAAGAAGGCGAGTACAGCGATTCCGAGTACAATGTATATGTAATTGACAGCCAGGGCCTTGAATGCCGCCATTCCGAGACATCGTTCGATTATGGGGTAGAGGTTACCGTGGAGGATTCCAAGGGCAACAAATACAGCGACTACTGGTGGACGGCATCTGCAAAGCAGGACAAATTCGACCCTTCCGGATGCGGAATGACCGCGGTACGCCGGGCGTATGCACAGTTCGGTTCCAGACCGGCACGGAGCGGACGTTACAATATGGTAATCGGACCGGAAGTGTCTTCACGGCTTGTGACTCCCCTTCTGAACGCACTCAACGCATATTCCCTTCAACAGGGAAACTCGTTCCTGGTAGGAAGCCTGGGAAGGCAGCTGTTCACGGACAACCTGACCATAATGGACGAACCCTGGCGCAAGGGAGAGACAGGATCCAAGCTGTTCGACTCCGAAGGCGTAGCAACCAGCCAGTGCCCGATAATTGCCGGCGGCATAGTGATGCGTTACTTCGTAAACACCTATATGTCAGGGAAACTGGGCATTCAGCCCACGATTGAAGACGCTGTCCGGCCGCGTCTCTGCGGTTTCCCCGAGGCTGGGCTCGATACTGAGGCCCTGATGCGCATGTGCGGCAGCGGAATCCTGGTAACCGACTTCAACGGCGGTAACTGCAACCCCGCCACAGGCGACTTTTCCTACGGCATTTCCGGACAATTGTTCGAGAACGGCCGGATTGTGCGACCGGTAAGCGAAATGCTCATTACAGGCAATTTCCTCACGCTCTGGAAGCATCTGCTTGCCGCCGGCGACAACTACCGCAGTTGCGCCACGAAACTGGTCGGAGCACTTGCTTTCAGCGATGTAGATTTCAGCGGCTAGCGCCAACGAAAAAAGGGCACCGCTTGCGCAGTGCCCTTTGGTAGTGGGTAGGAGAATCGAACTCCTATTGCGAGATTGAGAATCTCGAGTACTAACCGTTATACGAACCCACCGGATTGGAGTGCAAAGATATGAAGTTTTTTTGATTCGCCAAATTTTTTGACAAAATATTCCTACTTTTATAGTCAATATGAGACGATTATTCCTCCTTCTGTGCATTCTGTCCCTGGGGCTTCCTGCCGCAGCCCAAAAGCATATACTCGTTGAAGCCGAGCAATTCGCCGATTACGGAGGCTGGTCCCTGGACCAGCAGTTCATGGAGCAGATGGGATCATCCTACCTGCTTGCCCACGGCGCAGGAGTTCCCGTGGCCGATGCTTCGACGCAGATAAGCATAGAGCGGTGCGGGCGCTATTACGTCTATGTGCGCACCTATAACTGGACGGCGCCATTCTGCGCGGGCGAAGGTCCGGGCAAGTTCCTCATAAGCATAGGGGGCAAAGCCCTCGGTCCCGTGGGACACAAAGGCAGTGCATGGGAGTGGCAGCTTGCAGGAAGGATACGCCTCCGCAAAGGGGAAACGGAAATCAGGCTTAAGGACTTGAGCGGTTTCGAGGGACGGTGCGACGCCCTGCTGCTTACTACCAAGCCGCTGGATAAAGCCCTCGCGGGCGAATTCCGTCCCTTCTCCGCAGTTCCGACAGCGGCAGAAGATGCCGGGACCTACGACCTGGTGGTCACCGGGGGCGGACTATCCGGAATTTGCGCTGCAGTAGCCGCAGCCCGGCAGGGGCTCAAAGTGGCTCTCATACAGGACAGGGCCGTGCTGGGCGGCAACAATTCCTCCGAGATCCGCGTACAGCTGGGC
>JAFZBM010000067.1 GCA_017561765.1 Bacteroidales bacterium
ATCACGTTGTAAAGCTCCTTGTCGGAGATCTTATTCTGCGCAACAGCAGCTACGCTCGCGGCGAGCATAGCTGCAACAAACAAAATCTTACGCATAAACCTAGACTCTCTGGCCGTAGGAACGGTCGGTGGTGTTGACGGTAATCATTTCTCCGGTTTCGATGAAGAGGGGAACCATAATCTTGGCGCCGGTCTCCAGGGTAACCTCCTTGAGAGCGGAAGTGGAAGCGGTGTTGCCCTTTACAGCGGGCTCGCTATAGGTGACTTCCAGGGTTACATAGGTGGGGAGTTCGCAGGTGAGGCATTTTTCCTCGCCGACCACGAACATCATTTCCACATGCTGGCCCTCTTTCATGAGGTCTGCGTTCTCAACCACGTCCTTGGGGAGAAGAATCTGCTCGTAGGTCTCTTCATGCATGAAATTGAAGCCGTCTTCCTCGGCATAGAGGAACTGGTAGGGGCGGCGTTCCACTTCGATGGTCTCGATTTTGGCGCCCGCGGTGAAGGTGTTCTCCAGGATGCGTCCGTTCTCGAGATTGCGGAGTTTGGTTTTTACGAATGCCGGACCCTTGCCGGGCTTGACGTGCTGGAACCATACGATCATGCACGGTTTGTCGTTGAACTTAAGGTAAAGACCGTTTTTAAAATCTGCTGTTGTTGCCATATAATAAAATTTAGTGTTATTCTAATCTTGCGAAGATAGTGATAAACTAAAACAATTGCAAATTTCTACTTTGAATACTGTTCGATGAAATTCAATATGGTACGGTAGTACAGCATCTGGTTGTCTATACCTTTGTAGCCGTGTCCCTGTCCCTTCATGACAAGGAATTCAACAGGGGAGCCCTGTTCCTTGAGGGCGTCGTACAGCATCTGCGAGCCGCCTATGTCCACACGGTCGTCATGGTCGCCGTGTATAAGCAGAAGCGGTCCGCTGATCTTGTCGGTGTGGCTGATGGGCGAACGGTCCATGAGCTTGTCCTTCTCCGTCACAGGGTCACCGGCCTCCAGATAGTCCCAGTCGGGGATGTTGGAATGATAATGCTCCCAGATAATGTCGCAGAATCCTGCTACGGCCACTCCGAAACCGAAGGGGAACGAGGCCTTGAAGCCGTTGACTTCACCAGGGAAGGTCATCAGGCGCATGGTTTCGTATCCGCCGTGGCTCATGCCGAAGCAGCCGACCCTCTCCGGGGGGATGCCCAGCATCTCCGATACGTAACGGGCGCAGTAGATCATGTCGATGGTCTCGTTGCCTCCCAGGTCGTGGTCGTTCAGGGCTGCGAAGTCGCGCCCGAAGCCGCTGGAACCGCGCGGAGAGGCGCTGAGCACATACATTCCGGCGGCCGTGAATATCTGGTGCTCCACATCGTAGGCATTCTCGCCGCCATAGAAGGACATCACCATCAGGCGTGCCTGGTCGGCCGGCAGGGGATTGTCGGGCACCATGAGGTAGGCGTGCAGCATCCTGGTGCTGCCGGTGGCCGGATCGATGTCGAAAGTGGGGATGGAGAGCTTCTCCGCATGGGATGCAATCATAGACTTCTTGACCCCCTCGGGAAGGTCGACAATCACCGACTGCTCAAGTTTGCCGTCCTCGAAACTCACAGTCCATATCTGGAAGAGGATGTCGGTGGCTCCCGCCCTGAAATATACCTTGTTCTCCTTGGTAGTCTGGAGGTTGAGGGTAGCGGGATACATCTCGCTCGCCACTTCGGAGCCGTCGGGGTTGAGAATTGCGACACGCGAACCTTCGGGGCTGGTGGATACGGTGGCCAGGTATTTCTTGCCGCACGATTCTATCCACCTTGCATCTATATCCTGCTTGTAATCGGTTACCTGCACGGTCTTGCCGGTAGTCCTGTCGTAGCTGTACAGGTTGGCGAAACCGCTCTGGTCCGAGAGGAAATATGCGCAGTCTTCCGAGTACCAGGGTGACAGTCCTGCGCAGCCGTCCAGGCTGGCTTCCAGGACGGGATTGGTAATGACCTTGTATTCTCCGCTCCTGAAATCCAGATAGGCCATGTTGGTGTGGGTGCGGTCCGCGTTCTTGAGTATGGTGATTATGGCGCCGCTGTTGTCGGGGCTGAATGAAACCTCCGTCCAGGTCATCCTGAAGTCAGGTTTGTCGGTGCAGACGAGCCTGTCCTCGCCGCTTACTACGTCGAGGATGTGGAACTCGTCAACATGGTCGCTTTCGGTCTGCGAGACTCGCGCCACATATCCGGCCAGAGTCTTGTCGTCGTTGAAGCCCCAGCCGTAGATGTAAGGCACGTCGGTGAAGCAATCGACCTTGCCGGTTTCGGGGTTGAGGCGGTAGAGGTCCAGTTTTTCATCGTTGGACTGGTCGCCAACCCAGTACAGGCAGGAGTCTTTTTCGTTCCACTTGGGATGCCAGAGGTTCTTTTCCGCCCAGTTGTCGTCGGAAATGACCTTGCCGTCGTTGATGTCGGTGCTGGCGGCAAGGTCCAGCATGATCAGCGGGTTGCCGCCGGTCTGGCGAACGTACAGAAGCTTTTCTGCGTCGTCCGACAGGTAGAAACCCCAGGTTGAATAGGGGAAGCCTTCGAGGAAGGACTGTACGGGGACATTGCGCCCCAGGAACTTTACGCTGCCTTCCTGATTGTCACAGGAAGAGAAAGAGAATGCTGCCGATATCAGCAGCATTCCCAACAGGAAGGATTTCTTCATTATTTTCTCCAATACTCGTTCTGGTCTGAAGGCTTGAGGGCCTTGTTGTAAAGCATCTCGTTCTGGGGAATGGGAAGCATGAAGCGCGGGCTGTCGGCGGGCAGGTTCTTCACGCTTGCCCAGTGCTCGGGATCCTTGCGCTCAAGCGGCTGGTGCAGACGCTTGATGTCATACAGGCGGAAGCCCTCGCCGTAGAGTTCCTTGCGGCGCTCATAATAGATGTTTTCCAGCGAGCCGTCGGTGGGCGTGGCTCCACGGGCGATCTGGAGGGCGTTCAGCACTGCCTTGCCGTCGCCGCCGTGAGCCTCGCATTCAGCCTTGATAAGGTATGCCTCGGCTATACGTGCCAGAGGGAAGTCGGCGTCGCCGATGTATAGATCCCTGTGGCTGAACTTGCTGGTGAACCAGCCGTCCTCTGCATAGAAGTAGAAGGGGAAGAGCTTGCGGCAGTCGCTCTCCTCGAAGGATTCGCGGAAACGCTTGGTCCAGCGCACGGAGCTGTAGCCGTAGAGGGGCTCTTCGAAATATTTCGCTTCTTCCGGACCGTCCAGATACTCGATGTCGGCAGGGTTGGCTTTTCCCGTAGCGTCGGCGCTGACAGCTGTCTTGGCCAGATAGTAGAAGGAAGGGATGGAGCAATAGTAGTTGGACGTGGTCTGGTTGAAGTTGTAGTACATCAGCCATTCTACGTTGGGATCCATGAATCCTGCCTGATACTCATCCTGGCTCATGAGGTTGCTGCCGTCGAAAGTATTGGAAGCGGCTTCCTCTGCGTACTTCTTGGCGTTGGCGTAGTCGGCCATGTCAAGATATGCGCGGGCCATGAACAGGGCGCAGCTCCTGGGCGTAAAATATGCGGCATTTGCGTCGCTGCAGTGCTGGCGGCCATAGTCCAGGTCCTTGATAATACGATCATAGCAGTCCTTGAGGCTGCTGCGGCCTATGTCCTCGGAAGCGGCATCTGCGGGCTGGGTGCGGAGAATGATGCCGGGGCCCTCGGGATTGATGGTATAAGTGGGGGCGAAGAGACGGCAAAGCCTCAGGAACATGAAGCCGCGCAGCGCGTAGGCCTGGCCGAGGAGATTCTCCTTGCCGGTCGCCTCGGGCATGTCAGTCACATAGGCGATTATGTTGTTGGCGGCATCGACGCCCTTGTAGTCATACTCCCAGATGTAATTCGAATAACCGAACCACCATGGCTCGTCTTCGGGTACCTGAGAGTAGGTGTAGGAATACAGGTTCCAGTTATAGGTGTCGATACCATAGTTTCCGTTGGTCATGAGAGCGTCTTCCCCCATCACCTCCGACATGACGACCTGCAAAGTGTTGGTCAGATAATAGCCAATCCATTTAATGCCGCCGTTGAGGGCCGTCTGGGCTGATTCTATAGTGGAGAATATCTGCTCGTCAGAAACGGCGTTCGACGGGATCGGATTCAAAACCTCCTTGGAGCAGGAGCAAAGTCCTGCGAGGGCGATTACTGCGATGTATAATATCTTTTTCATAATCCGTTCAATTTAGAAAGTAATGTTCACACCCATCGTATAAGTCCGGCTGAGCGGAATGTACTGGGCATAAGCGTCATATCCTCCGATACCGAAAATGTCGATGTCGTCGTAGCCCTTGTACCTCTTGTCGGCGAAGACGGTGAAGAGGTTGTCGGCGTTGATATAGAAGCGTACGTTGCTGATCACGCCCGATTTCTGCACAAGTTTCCTGGGCAGGGTGTAGGACAGGTTGACGTTCTTCAGCTTCAGGTACGTTGCGTCATAGAGGAAACGTGTCGAAGGGGAATTGCTCTGGTTGTCGTTCATATTGTAGTACTTGGGCACGTCGGTACTGGTGTTTGAGGGTGTCCAGGCGTTGAGCTCGTCGACGTTGATGTTCTTGCCGGAGTTGTTGCCTTCGTGCATCATGTTGGCGTAGAGGCTGTCGTAGAATTTGCCGCCAAGGTTGTAGTAGAACATGACGGACAGGTCGAATCCCTTCCAGCTCAGGTTGTTGGAAAGCGAACCGAAGCCCCACGGAGTGGCGCGTCCCTGCATCTCCTGGTCGGCGAGGGAATAGACATTGGTAGTGCTTTCCTTATTTGTGTCGGGATCGGTCGTCTTCCACAGGGGATCTCCGTTTTCAGGGTCGACTCCCGCCCAGGTAGGCATGTAGAACTCGTACTGGCTCTTGCCGACCTTCCATATTTTCTTGATGTCGCCCATGATGATGTCGTCGTCACCGGCGAGGTCGAGAATCTTGTCGGCGTTGTAGGAGAAGTTGAAATCAATATCCCATACAAAGTCCTTTGTCTGGACGGGGATGGCATTGATGGCGAATTCCACACCCTGGTTCTGCACCTTGGCGAGGTTCATCATGACGCTGGTGATACCGACGGAGGCGGGCAGCGGGAATTCATACAAAAGGGCGTCGGAGGTCTTGTTGAAGAACTCGATGGATCCCGTGATCTTGTTTTTCAGAACGCCGAAGTCGACACCTATGTTGAGCATCTTCTGCTTCTCCCAACCCAGTGCGGGATTGGCGAGGCTGGTGTGTCCGAGTCCGGAGTTGTAACCGTACTGATAATCGTCGCTTGCGGTCCACAGACCGAGGGACTGGTAACGGCTGAGGCCGGCGTTGTTGCCGGAAGTACCGTAGCTGACACGTAACTTGAGGTCGCTGAGCCAGTCAACATCCTTCAGGTAGTCTTCCTGCTTGGCCCTCCAGGAGGCGCCCACGCTGAAGAAGTTACCCCACTTGTTGTCGGCTCCGAACACCGAGCTTCCATCACGACGGAACGATGCGGAAGCGAAGTATTTCTCCGCAAAGTTGTACTCGGCATGGCCGATCCATGAAATCAACGCGGCCTCGGTGTACCATGATGTGACGGACTGGGGCTTGGTGGCGCCGGCGAGCTCGGAAAGGAAGTCGAAGGCGAAGCCTGTGGAGGCGGCGTCGAAGCGGGTGATCTTGCTCTGCCAGTACTCATAACCTGCCATGGCGGAGACATTGTGCTTGTCGGCAAAGGTCCTGTTGAAATTCAGCGTAGTGGTGCTGGTGAACATCAGGTCGCTGGTCTGTGTCCTTCCGCCGCGGCCGTTGTAAGCGGGACCGTCACCGTGGTACTTGTTCCAGTATAAAATATCGTAAACCGAGACATAGTCGGGCGAGAAAACCGTCTTGGCTGTGAGGCCTTCCATGAATTTTACCTCGGCGAAGGCGGAGGCGAGCAGACGTGCGGTGTTGGCCTGGTTGGTGTTCATATAGGGGATGGCAACCGGGTTGAAGTCCTTGGCGGCGGGGTTGGTCCAGTTGAACTGCTTCTCGTTGTTTGCGTCCAGGACATAATCGCCGTTCGAATCCACCTTGTAAACAGGCACCGCATTGGGGAACGACAGGGCGTTGTTGAGCGGTGAAGCACCGGCGCTCTGGGAAACTTCGGAGTTCTGGGTGGCGTATGAGAACACCACGTTCATGCCTCCCTTGAGCCAGGGCTTTACCTGCGCCTCGATGTTGGCCTTACCGGAATAACGGGTGTAACGGGCCGTTGGCGTGGTGCCGGTCTGGTCGAAGTAACCTGCGGAGAAGAAGTAATTGATCTTGTCGGTACCTCCGGAATAGCTCACGTTGTAATCCTGGGAGTAACCTTTCTTCAGCACCTCGCTCTGCCAGTCGGTATTGATTATGTTCTTGGCTCCGGAAACGAGGTTGCCGCTGGCGTCGAAAGGATAATCGACGTTGAAGGGGTTCCATGAGAAGGTTCCCTGTGTCTGCTCGTTGGCCCATTTGTAGTCCTTGCCCTCGGCTGCTGCGGCCTCAAGGTAGCTGTTGTAAACCAATTTATAATAATCGGTGGAACTGGCCATCTCATACTGCCTGGGAACGGAGGATATGCCGACCGCCGCGTTGAAGTTCACGTGGCCTTGTCCGGCCTTGCCGCTCTTGGTTGTGATGATCACCACGCCGTTGGCTGCACGGGAACCGTAAAGCGAAGCCGCTGCGGCATCCTTGAGCACGGTGATGGACTCGATGTCCTGGGGATTGATGCTGGACAGGATGCTGGTGGTGGTGTGGGCATCGTCAGCGTTCTTGGAATAGCTGGAATTGGTCGTTGCCACGCCGTCGATCACGTACAAAGGCTCGGAAGAAGCGTTGAGCGAACCGGTACCTCGGATACGGAATGTGGTGGCGGCGCCGGGCTGGCCGGATGCGGTGGAAACCTGCAGGCCGGGCACCTTGCCCTGGAGGGCCTGCTCGACAGACGATACAGGCTTCTGGGCGAGTTCGTCAGCGCGCACCATGGAAGCGGAACCCGAGTAAGAAGATTTCTTGGCCGTACCGTAAGCTACTACAATGGTCTCATCGATGAATTCGGCGCTCTGGGACAACTCCACATTTATAATATGCTTTCCCTGAATGGGAATCTGGACTGTCTCATAGCCGATGGATGAAAAAAGAAGTACACCATCCGAAGGAGCGGTGATTGAGAAGTTGCCGTCAAAGTCCGACACGACACCGTTGGCGGTGCCGCTCAGGACCACGGCCGCGGAGGGAACCGCATCGCCCGTCTGGGCATCGGTCACCTTGCCTTTGACTGTGATGTTCTGTGCCCACGCCATGGACGAGACAAGCATCAACAACAAAGCCAAAAGAAGCCTAGTTTTTTTCATAAGCTCTTTCTTTTAAAATTTTACAATTACGGATTGGCACCGTATACACTACTACTAACCACCCGGGTGCAGAACCCGATTTCAGGTGGCGCTTGGCACAAAGATAATAAATAAATTTAAAAAACCAAATCCTGAATAGCGGAAGCTACATTTTCCAGCAACCATTTCGGGGTTGAAGTGGCTCCGCAAACGCCCGCGGATTCAGCTTCTGTGAACCATTCCGGCCGCAGTTCTTCCGGCCCGCCTATTATGTGGCTGCGCGGATTAATGCCCTTGCACCATTGGAAAAGAACTTTCCCATTGGAGCTGGAACTGCCTGATACAAAGATTATTACGTCGTGGCTTGATGCAAAGTCCGAGAGTTCCTTGTGCCGTCCCGCCACCTGGGCGCAGATGCTGTGGTGTACCGTGAGCCCGCCCGCGGCCGCTTTGCGAAGCTTTTCTTCCAGTTCCCTGTAGCTTCCGGGACTCATCGTGGTCTGGGAGAACAATTCTATAGGCTTCGAAACGTCGATCAATCCCGAATCCAGGAGTTCCCGGAGAGAGTCGGCGTCCTCGACCACCTGCGCCCGCCCCTGCGAGCGCCCCACGAGGCCGAGCACTTCCGGATGTCCGACTTTGCCGAAAATAATCACCTGGGCCCTCTGCGCCGCCTCTTCAACCCTGGCCTGCAGACGCAGCACCACGGGACAGGTGCAGTCAATTATCGATAGCCCCAGCTCTTTCAGGCGTGCGTAAGTGGCCGGCGGTTCGCCATGGGCGCGGATCAGCACCGCATCTCCCTTGCCAAGGCTGTCCAGGCTGGCGTGGTCCACGGTACGGAGACCGCGGTCGCCCAGACGTGCGAGTTCGGCTTCGTTGTGCACTATGGCTCCCAGCGACCAGAGCGCGCCTTCCCTGCGGGCGAGGTAGTCCTCGGCCGTGGAAATGGCGCGGATAACGCCGCCGCAGAATCCGGAATGGGTATCGATTCCTACTTTTATCATAGAATGCCGAACTTGCCCTGGATGAGGCCCTGCACCCACGCAAGCTCCTCCTCGAAGGTCATGTCGGAATTGTCCAGCTCGAATGCATCTTCCGCCCTGCGGAGAGGCGCGGTCTCGCGGTGCGAGTCGATATAGTCCCTCTCGCGGAGGTTCTTCACCACATCCTCCAGCAGCGGGCTCTCGCCCTTGGACACCAGTTCGTCATAGCGACGCTTAGCCCTGACTTCCTCGCTCGCGGTCATGAAAATCTTGAGCTGGGCGTCGGGGAATACGGCCGTGCCTATGTCGCGTCCGTCCATGACTATGCGTCCGCGCCGGCCGAATTCATGAAGCATTTCGTCCACCCATGCCCTTACGTAGGGGACTGCCGCGACGGGGCTTACCTGCGCGCTGACCTCCATGGAGCGAATCTGCTGCTCGATGCAGCGGGGGCCCATGTAGAGCTTGCCCTCGGCGCCGAAATGCAGGTCCAGTCCTTCAAGGGCGTCCTTGAGGCCGGGGTTTACTGTGCCCAGGCGGCTGATCAGGCCTTCTTCCTGCGCGAACAGGGTGACGCCGCGGTAAAGGGCGCCGGAATCGAGGTAAAGGAAGTCAAACTTGCGGGCGACTTTCTTGGCGAGCGAACTCTTGCCTGTGGAAGAGTAGCCGTCTATGGCAATAATAATATCAGGAATCTTCATATCAGCACAAAAGTAGAAAAAAAATGCGATATTTGCCGTATGAAGATTCTGATAATTGACGACGAACGGAGCATACGCAACTCCCTCGGTGAAATTCTTTCCGACGAAGGCTATTCGGTAGATACCGCCGAAAACGGCACGGAAGGCCTGGCAATGGCGCAGAAGGCCCATTACGACATTATTTTCTGCGATATCAAGATGCCCGGAATCGACGGAGTGGAAGTCCTGGAAAAACTTTCCGGCGATGGAACCGAAAGCGCAGTGGTGATGATTTCCGGGCACGGGGACATAGATACCGCCGTGGAATGCATCAAGAAAGGCGCGTTCGATTTCATTCAGAAGCCTCTGGATCTCAACCGTATACTCATCACCATAAAGAATGCAACCGACAAGACCAAGCTGGTCAGCCAGAACAAGAGCCTCAAGAAGAAAGTCTATGGAGGCGAGCGCATGGTGGGCGAGTCGGAGGCAATCAAGGCGGTCAGGGACATGATAGAAAAAGTGGCTCCCACTCCCGCCAGGGTGCTCATCACCGGCGGCAACGGCTCCGGAAAGGAACTCGTGGCCAGGAGCCTGCACGCCCTGAGCGACAGGGCCGCGCAGCCATACATTGAAGTCAATTGTGCCGCAATTCCTTCGGAACTCATCGAGAGCGAGCTTTTCGGGCATGAGAAAGGATCTTTCACCTCCGCCATCAGGCAGCACAAGGGAAAGTTCGAGCAGGCCGACGGCGGCACCCTTTTCCTGGACGAGATAGGCGATATGTCGCTGGCGGCCCAGGCCAAGGTGCTCCGCGTGCTGCAGGAAAACAAGCTTTCACGCGTGGGCAGCGATACCGACATCAAGGTCGACGTGCGGGTGATTGCCGCCACCAACAAGGACCTGCGTGCCGAAATAGAAAAAGGTACTTTCCGCGAGGACCTGTACCACCGCCTGAGCGTCATAGTAATTAAGGTCCCGAGTCTTGACGAGCGCAAGGAGGACATCCCCCTGCTGGTCGATTATTTCGTGGAACGCATCTGCAACGAAACGGCCATGCCTCGCAAGTCTTTCAGTGCCGAAGCTGTGAAACTGCTGCAGGAGCGGAGTTGGAAGGGCAATATTCGTGAACTGCGCAACGTGGTGGAGCGCCTGCTCATCCTGGGCGACGATGTAATATCCGCCCGGAACGTACGCGACTACGTTCTCTAAAGCCTTTCGATTTTAAGCTGCTGGATTTTGTAGCGGTCGTCCTTGCAACTCAGGAAGATTGTGACGTTGAAGGTCTCGCCGCCGGCCTTTAGCGTGCCCAGGGCGTATTTCATGTTGGCGCGTCCGGCGGTATGGGTGATGTTGAAACTCCGCGGGGTATAATTGTCGAAGAAAGTCTTGACTATCTGCCTTGCCTGTGCCCGGCTGGCGTCGCTCTCCTTTGTAAGGACCGCTATTTCCAGATTGTCGGCGAACCATGCCGAAAGGGCCTCCGCGTTGCCTGCGGCCAGATATTTGCTGATGGGTATGAACACGTCGTCGCCGCTCTCGGGAGTGACGAGGCTTGAGGGCTGGGAGGCCTTCTGGAGTTTATAATTCTGCGCCGAAGCCACCGGCCCGGCGAGTACAAGGAGTAAAACGGCAATCTTCAGGAGTTTCATACCGGCATAATTTCTTTGCAAATATTAAGCCAGTTTGTTATTTTTGCATTCGATGCGAATATGCCTGCTCACGATGGGTAAGACCGATATCCGCTGGGTGTCGGAAGGTCTGGAGATGTACACTTCCAGGCTGGTGCATTATGTGCCCTTCTCGGTGAAGGAACTTCCCGAACTCAAGGGCGCGGCGTCGCTTAGCCATGCCCAGATCAAGCAGAAAGAGGGAGAACTCCTGCTGAAGGCCGTCAGGCCGTCGGATACCGTAGTGCTGCTGGACGAGCATGGAGATCAGTTCAGTTCCCTGGAATTCGCTTCCCGTTTAGGAAAATATCTTCAGGCCGGGAAAGACCTTGTTTTCGTGGTCGGAGGGGCCTACGGATTCAGTCCCGAAGTGTATGCTCGCTGTCAGGCCAAACTGTCACTTTCACGCATGACATGCTCCCATCAACTTGTGAGAACGGTTTTTGCAGAGCAACTCTACCGTGCATTTACGATTTTGAAGGGAGAACCTTATCATAATGAATAAAAAGTGGTCCATACGGGATTCCTGGGCTCCAGTGCTGCTGCTCCTGAGCGTGGTCCTGCTGGTGTTCGCAGTGGCTACGCCCCGCACTGTCGGCGATACCGGTTCCGCCGCCCGCAAGGTGGAGAGGCGCCTTGCGCGCAGGATGGCCCGGCTTGACTACTTCGCCGCCCGTCCCCAGCTGAAGCTGCCGGACGACATGGTGGTATATACCTACGACGGAGACTCCCTGCTGTACTGGCGCGGCCAGTTCCCGGTTTATAACGACGACATCAGTTCCCGCGTCGTGGTGCAGCGCATAACCAACCCCCGCGTCAACCTCCGCTCCCCCCTGAGTTATGTCACCGAGGATCCGGTGTTCATGAACATAGGCCCCAAGTGGTTCATTGTCAAGGTTCAGGACATCGACGGCAGGCGGGTGCTGGCTGGCCTTGAGATAAGCAACAGCCAGGACGAGAGTTCCTACGGGGGAGTAAACCGCCGCCTGCATCTGCGCAGACGCTTTTCAGTACGTCCGCTTACCTTCAGCGGCGGCAGTCCCGTGCTGCTGGACGGCCGCCCCGTATTCAAGATCCTGTATGACTCCCTTTCTGGTGTGGTCATGGCCAACGACTCCCTGCTGTGGTGTGCGCTGTTCCTCTTCCTCGCCGCGGCCGTGGCGTTCGTTTTCCGACGGCGCACCCTCCTGCGGGCCGTCATAGCGTCTGCCGGCATAGTGGCTGCGTTGACCGCCATGTATTTCTGGGGCCGCAGCGTACAGGGTGAGGTGAGGATATTCTCGCCCATGCTATATGCGGGAGGCTCCTTCATGTTCTCGCTCGGGGCTGTCGTGCTGCTCAACCTGGCCCTGCTGCTGTGCGTGCTGGTGTTTTACCTTTCTCGCCGCGATCTGTGGCGGAAGGTGCGCGGCACTGCGGCGACGGTAATCCTGTCCGCCCTTGACCTGTTGCTGCTGGTGGCCATATTGCTCAACGTGCACATGACCCTCGGGAGCATCGTGTCCAATTCGGGCATTTCGCTCGAGTTGTATAAACTGGTCAGCCTGTCCATCTATACCCTTATAGTATATCTGTCGTTCATGTCGCTGCTGTGTACGGTGCCCATGCTGCTGCAGATGCTCAGGCCCGTCATACTCAGGCTTACCGGTCGGTCGCCGTTCTTCTTCTCCCGCGGCTGGCGCCTTGCTTTTGCCGTGCTCGCCGCTGTTTACATGGTGGTCTCGATGGCTCTGCGCGGTTTTGAGAAGGAAGAGGACCGTATGGAGGTATGGGCAGGCAAACTCGCCGTCGACCGCGACGTTACCCTGGAACTGCAGTTGCTCAAGGTGGAGCGCCCCATAGCCGAGGATATGGTGATAAGTACCCTTGCCATGATGGAAGGGAGCGAGGCGGCCATACGCAACAGGATCATAGACAATTATCTCTCGTCGGAGGCCCTGGATTACTCGATCAGCGTGAACCTGGTGCGTCCGGGCTCTTCGCAGCCGCAGCTTATTTCGCGCTTCGAACAGATTACCCGCGAGGGGACCCCAATCGCCGACGGTTCGTTCTTCATGGGGTCGCCGACTCCGGAGGGACCGTCGCGTTATGACGGGGTGTTCAGCTATTTCAGCCCCGACGGGGGTGCGGTGCACCTTGTGCTGGGTATAGAGCAGAAGACCATGCCTTCTGGCAAAGGATATGCGAGGCTGCTGGGCTTCATGAACCCGGGCCGCACATCCTTGCCGGCGGCATATTCCTACTCGCGCTACCAGGGGCGCGACCTGCGCACCTTCAGGGGCGATTATCCCTATGCCACCCGCATGGACGAATGGATGTATGCCGAGGTGTACGTTCGCAGGGCATGCCATTACTACCGAGACTCTTACGCCCATTTCGTAAATGTCATCTCCGACGACGAGGCCATGATAATCTCCCGCCGCCGGGTGGGGGCGTTCAGTTATGTGGTGGCCATAGTGATGGCGGGGCTTATGATGTACGGCCTGCTGTGGTGCCTTAAGCCGCGCCGCAGGGACAAGTCGCCCAAGGGCCGCACCTATTTCCGTTCCCGCATATCCTGGACGCTGATGCTTTCGCTCATACTTGCGCTTGTGGTAATGGCCCTCGTGAGCGTGCTCTTCGTGTACAGGCGCAACGAGGCCAACAGCCAGGCCATAATGTCGGACCGTATAAACGCCATCCAGCTGCTGGCCCAGAACGGTATGAGGGGGATAGAAGGCCGCGACGTGCTGGGGACTGCCGAGTTTGCGGAACTCATACAGTCGGTGAGCGACAATACCGGTTCCGACATCGGGGTGTACCGCACCAACGGACACATAGTGATGTGTACCAATCCCGACGCCCTTGACCGAATGCTCCTGGGCTATCGCATCGACCCCGAC
>JAFZBM010000068.1 GCA_017561765.1 Bacteroidales bacterium
GCAGACCGTGGAGATGAGCAAGGAAGATGTACACCACTGCCGCATGCTTGCCGCAATGCCGGTATTCCACGGCTTCGGACTCGGAGTATGCATTCACACGGTGCTCTATTGCGGCGGCACGGCCATACTCGTACCGCGCTTCAACGTAAAGAGTTACGCCAAGCTCATCAAGACCACGCGCCCCAACTTCATAGCCGGCGTGCCCACCCTCTTCGAGGCTATCACACGCAACGAATACCTTAAGGGCGCCGACCTGTCGTGCCTGCGCGGAGTGTTCTCCGGCGGAGATTCCCTGTCGATAGAACTGAAGAAGAAGTTCGACAAGTTCCTCGCTGAACATAACGCTACGGTGCGCGTGCGCGAGGGCTACGGCACCACGGAATGCGTGACCGCCTGCTGCCTGACGCCGCATGACAAAGAAAAGGAAGGCAGCATAGGCATACCGTTCCCTGATACCTACTTCAAGATATGCAAGCCCGGCACCGTCGATGAGGTCCCCTACGGAGAGGAAGGCGAGATCTGCCTCACCGGCCCCTCGATGATGCTCGGATACATCAACCACGAAGAAGAGAACCGCGAGACTCTGCGCATGCATGCCGACGGACACGTATGGTTGCACACGGGTGACCTGGGAGTCATGGACGACGAGGGTTTCATCTACTTCCGCCAGCGCATGAAGAGGATGATAGTAACCAGCGGCTACAATGTCTATCCCTCGCAGATCGAGAATATCCTCGAAGGACATCCGGCCGTGCAGCGCAGTTGCGTGATAGGCGTTGCCGATCCATATAAGATGCAGAAGGTCAAGGCCTTCGTGGTGCTCAAGAAAGATGTCGAAAACACCCCGGAACTCATAGAGGACATCATGGCCCACTGCCGCAGGCACATAGCCAAGTACGCCATGCCCTATGTCATAGAGGTGCGCGACTCCCTGCCTACCACCCTGGTGGGCAAAGTAGCATACACCAAACTCAGCTAGAGGCAATGACAGAATTCGGAAGAATAGTCAGGTTCGTGCTGCTGGAGGCCAGCGCCGGAATTATAGAATTCGGCAGTTTCACCCTGCTGAACGAATTTACGGAAATGAGATACTGGCCATGCTACCTGATAGCGCTTGTGCTGTCGGTAATCTGGAGCTTTACTCTCAACCGTAAATTCACCTTCCGCACCACGGCGAACGTACCTCGCGCGATGCTGCTGGTTCTGCTGTACTACTCCGTATTCACTCCGCTGTCCACATGGGGCGGCGACTACCTGGCCGAAGAACTTGGCTGGAACGAGTATCTCGTCACCATTCTGAACTTGTTTGCCAATCTCATCACCGAGTTCCTCTTCTACAAATTCGTGGTATATCGCGGCACGGTGGACTCGGCCGTTAAAACCCAACAAATATGAAAAAATTGATTACAGCCGTCGCGGCTCTCATGGTCTGCCTCGGGGCAAAGGCCCAGGAGACCGATTCGTTCTTCAAGCATATGTACCTGCCGGTGGACTTCGGCGCATCTCTGTGCACCACCGACGGAATAGGCGGCGCTTTCTATATGAGAGCGTGCCTGGAGTACAGGTTCAATGTCGCCAAAGGGCCTTTCATCGCGGCCGAGTTCGACACCCGCACGCACGCATACTCCAAGGGGAGCATCGTCCTGGGCAACGCAGCCGCGGGCGATGCGGCCTACACCGACCTGCTGGTGGGACCGGGCTGGCGCTTCAGCTGCTCGGACAGCTTCAAGATCGCCCTTTCGCTGCAGGGCGGCGCATCCAATCTGGCTATGAAAGAGGTAGCCGAAGCGTCCGCAGCCGGAAAATACGCCTTGAAGCCTCTGGAAAGGTGGTATGCAAGCGCCAAGACAAACCTGATGCTCGAATATTACCTCAACCCGGCGTTCGACCTCTACGCCTCCGCGAGCCTCACTGCCACCCAGTACCCCAACGTTACGTTCGGAGGCATGGACCCTATAGGCTTGTTCCCCACCTTCTGCCTCGGCTTCAGCATGGCGCTCGAATAGCGGTACGTTTCAATTATTTTCCATATATTTGTATATTGAACCACTTTAATTAATACGCTTATGAAAAAGATTTTATTCCTTCTTTTCGCGTTCGTGCTGATGGCATCATGCACCGCCGCACTTCCCAAGCAGTTCACCGCCCTCGCCGACAAGGTTGAGAAAAAAGGCGAGTCGTTCAGCGCCGAGCAGTGGCAAAAAGCCGACGCCGAGTTCAACAAACTCATGGAAGAGTTCAACAAGAACGTCGACAAGTTCAACGCCGATCAGAAAAAAGAGATAAACGCTGCTATCGGACGTTTCCACGCCGCTGAACTGAAGGCCGGCATCAACGAGGCTGCAGGAGCACTTGAGGGACTGATTGAAGGGGCCAAGGGCTTCCTTGAAGGACTGGGGGGAGATTCCTCCGAGAATGAATAATGACACTTAATGTTCATTCCGAGACCTCCAGGCTGCGTGAAGTGGTGCTGGGTCTCCCGGATTCCCCGGGTCCGGTTCCTAAACTGAACGAGACATTTGACGCAAAATCCTATGAATCTGTCCTCAAGGGAGTCTACCCCAAGGAAAAGGACATGATACGGGAGATGAACGCCTTCGAGGCCGTACTGCTGAAGTACGGCGTCAAGGTGTATCGTCCCAAACCCGTCAGGAACTGCAACCAGGTGTTCTCGCGCGACGTGGGCTTCGTCATAGACGACAAGATCATAGTGTCCAACATCATCCCCGACCGTCAGGAGGAGATTGATGCTTACGAAAAGATCTACAGCGACATACACTACAAGCAAATATACAACCTTCCGGAAGCGGTGCATGTGGAGGGAGGCGACGTGATTCTCTACAACGGCGTCATCTTCCTGGGCCAGTACGCCTTCGAAGATTACTCCGAAGTCAAGACCGCCCGAACCAACCGCCTTGCCCTGGATTACCTGAGGATGATATTCCCCGACAAGACCATCATCCCGCTTAACCTGCGCAAGAGCGACACCAACCCCCGCGAAGGCATACTCCATCTCGACTGCACCTTCATGCCGGTAGGCGTCGACAAGGCCATCATCTACCGCGACGGTTTCCTCAATCCGCGCGACGCCGACCATCTCGTCAACCTGTTCGGACGGGACAATGTGTTCGAACTCACCCGGGAAGAAATGTACTGGATGAACTCCAACATTTTCTCTATTTCCGAGGACGTCGTGGTCATTGAAGAGAATTTCACGCGCCTTGGCGAGCATCTGCGGAACGTATGGGGGATGACCGTGGAGACGGTGCCCTACCGCGAGATTTCCAAGATGGGAGGACTGCTGCGCTGTTCAACTCTGCCGCTCAGGAGGGATTAGCCATGGGAAAACTCGCTATGGTGGCTTTCGGAGGGAATGCACTCCTGAGAGCCGGACAAAAAGGTACTTACGAGCAGCAGCTCGAGAATGTTGAAAGGACCTGCGCGAGCCTTGTACGGCTGATAGGGCAGGGATACGACATTGTGATAGGCCACGGCAACGGGCCCCAGGTGGGAAACGCCCTGCTGCGCCATGAGGCCGGAGCCAGGCAGTTCGGCCTGGAGAGCATGCCCATGGACTTCTGCGGAGCCGAGACACAGGGTTCCATAGCCTACATGATAGAAACGGGCATGGAGAGGGTGCTGCGCAGGGCCGGTTCCGACCGCAAAGTGGTGTCGCTGGTCACACGGGTGGAAGTGGATAAGGACGACCCTATGTTCCTCAACCCCACCAAGCCAGTCGGGCCTTACTACAAAGAGATTCCCGTACAAGCCGGGAACGACGGAGCAAACGGCCGTCCGGCCATCTACAGGGAAGACCCGGCAGGACGCGGATGGCGCAAGGTTGTGGCATCACCCAAACCTATAAGGATCAATAACATAGAGCTTGTGGAACGGCTCGCACGGGAAGGCAATATAGTTGTCACGGTGGGCGGAGGCGGCATACCTGTCGTTAAAGACGGTGACGGTTTCCATGGTGTGGAGGCGGTGATTGACAAGGACCTTGCAAGCGCCCTTGCGGCCGTGAAGATGCGCGCCGACGAACTTTACATCCTCACCGACGTCCCCAAAGTCTATATCAACTTCCACAAGGAAGGAGAGCGCGCCCTGGACAGCATGACTATTGCACAGGCCCGCGAATACCTCGCCCAGGGCCAGTTCGCCGAAGGCTCCATGGCCCCAAAGGTCAGGGCCGGCATCATGTTCGTTGAACAGACCGGCGGAAAATGTATCATAACCGAAGCCGGCAGCCTCGGAAACAGCGCTGCGGGCACAGAGATAATTCCTTAACAATATGGCATTCAATCTTAGAAACCGCAGCTTTCTCAAGCTGCTGGACTTCACTCCAAGGGAAATAGAATTCTTCCTCGACCTCGCCGCGGACCTCAAGCGCGCCAAGTACACGGGCAATGAGCAGCCCAGGCTCAAGGGCAAGAACATAGCGCTTATATTCGAAAAGACCTCTACGCGTACCCGCTGCGCCTTTGAAGTGGCGGCCTACGACCAGGGCGCCCGCGTGACCTACCTCGGCCCCACAGGATCGCAGATAGGCATCAAAGAGTCCATGAAGGACACGGCGCGCGTGCTTGGACGCATGTACGACGGCATAGAGTACCGCGGCTTCGCCCAGGCCACCGTGGAGGAACTGGCAAAGTATTCCGGAGTGCCAGTATGGAACGGACTGACCAATGAATTCCACCCCACGCAGGTACTTGCCGACTTCCTCACCATGCGCGAGCATGCGGGCAAACCCCTCCGCGAAGTAAGCTACGCCTTCCTGGGCGACGCCCGCTTCAACATGGGCAATTCCCTGCTTGTAGGCGGCGCAAAGATGGGCATGGACGTGCGCATAGTGGCTCCGAAGGCCCTCCATCCCTCTGCCGAGCTCGTTGCCGAGTGCCGCAAAATCGCGGAAGAGACCGGTGCCCGCATCACCATAACAGACGATGTTGACGCCGGCGTAAAGGGCTGCGACTTCATCTACACCGACGTGTGGGTGTCGATGGGCGAACCCGTGGAAGTGTGGAAAGAAAGGATAGATATGCTGCGCCCCTATCAGGTCAATTCCGAACTCATGCGACGCACAGGCAATCCCGCATGCAAGTTCATGCACTGCCTCCCTTCGTACCACAATCTGGAAACCCAGGTCGGGCGCGACGTGCACGAGAAGTTCGGTCTTGACGGCATTGAAGTCACCGAAGACGTGTTCGAAAGCCCCGCCAGCATAGTGTTCGACGAGGCCGAGAACCGCATGCACACCATCAAAGCCGTGATGGTTGCCACGCTTGGCGACTAACTATTTGAAATCCATCTCCTTGAATAACCAGTCGGCGTGCCCTACGTTCTCGATCACGAAGAGAAGGTAGCGCACGTCGAGGGAGATGTTGCGGCAATAGTCGGGGTCGAACACCAGATCGCTCATTGTCCCCTCCCACACCCGGTCGAAGTTGATTCCCACCAGGTGGCCGTCGGCATTGAGCACGGGGCTGCCCGAGTTGCCTCCGGTTGTGTGGTTTGTGGCCAGGAAGCACACCGGCTGCTTTTCATGTCCCCCTTCGGCATAGATGTCACGCAGCACCTGCGGAATATTGTAATCGAATATATCGGGATTGTCCTTTTCCATTATGCCCTTCAGCGTCGATACGGGAGCATAATACACTGCGTCGGACGGGCTGTATCCCGCCACTTTGCCGTAAGCCACCCTGAGGGTGAGATTGGCGTCGGGATAGAAGTCCCGCTCCGGCTCGAACTCCATCTGCGCACGCATATACTGCCTGTTGGCGGCCCGGAGTTCACCGTCAATCGCATGTAATTCAGGCATTATATCCGCGTCAAGCCAGTCCCTGAAGGCCTTGTACAACTTGTACGCCGGATCGGCTTCAACCTTGGCTATGTCACTTGGAGTAAGGGCCTTGACAGCATCGGGGTTGCTGAAGATGCTCGATGCGAACAATGCGTCGCGCCATGCCTCCACACTGCCGTACAGCGCCAGCTGCTCCTTGAAATACGCCGGCTGGTAGTCCCCTGACATATTGCTCCGGTAGGCATCCAGCATGGCCGCGAAAATCTCCTCGTCGATGGGACGGTAGTAGTCCTTATAAAAACCCTTCGCCATCGACTCCACCGGGCGCTTTAGTTCAAGGGCCGAATGCACCGACCAGGCGAAAGACAGTATTTCCACGCTCCGTATGGTCTCGTTGAAATACTCGTAGGCCAGATACAATGGCTCCCTGCGCGCATAAATAGCCGCCAGACGCTCCGTAAGGCCCTCATAGGGTCCTCTGGCCGCCCATTGTGCGAAGCGGCGCTCATAAGCCCGCTTGGCCTCCACCGTGCCAAGGCGCCGGACTCCGCCGGACTCGCCCTGCCATTTCTTCCAGGCATTGGACACGCTGGCGTTCTTGGCGGAGTACTGAATACGCACCGCCTGGCTCTGCGACATATATTTCTTCTGTATCTCGAGTCGCTTGGTACGCAGCGCAATCTTCTGGGGATCGGACACTTCCCCTATATAGCGCACCTCATCGGAAAATACATACTCCCGGGTGCTACCGGGACAGCCATACACAAAAGTGAAATCTCCCTCCTTGACGCCGGCACGGGAGATGCTGAAATATTTCCTGGGACGGTAAGGGATGTTGTCCGGAGAATAATCCGCCGGAGAACCGTCGGGAGCAGTATAGATACGGAAAATGGAGAAGTCGCCGGTATGGCGGGGCCACATCCAGTTGTCGGTGTCGCCGCCGAACTTGCCTATGGACGAGGGCGGAGCCCCGACCAGGCGCACGTCGCGATAAACCCTGAACACGAAAAGATAATACTGATTGGCATAGTAAAGGGCTTCCACAGAGGCCCTTATGCCTTTTGAGGGCACGGCGACTTCCTTCTCGAGCCTGGCGCTGTTGGCCCTGGCCACCGAATCCCTGGCGGCATCGCCCATCGAGGGCTCCCAGCCGTAAAGGATGACGTCCGTCACATCCTCCATCCGTTCCAGAAAGCTCACGGTAAGCCCCGGATTGGGCAGTTCTTCCGATTGCGACATGGCCCAGAAGCCGTCTTTGAGATAGTCGTGCTCCACGCTGCTGTGACGCTGGATGAAACTGTAGCCGCAATGATGATTGGTGAAGAGCAGGCCGTTGGGCGAAACCAGCTCACCCGTACAACCCGAGCCGAAAAGCAGCACGGCGTCTTTCAGCGAAGCCTTGTTGATGCTGTATATATCTTCGGCGCTGAGGCGGCAGCCCTTGGCGCCCATATCGTCAATGCGGCGGGCGATGAGGTTGGGGAGCCACATGCCTTCGTCGGCAAAAGCCTGAAACGATACGGCCAGAGCAAGGATGAATGTTGTCAGTCGTTTCATGATCAATTAATAAATATTCCACCAGGGAATTGTTTCCGGAGTGCCTTCCGCGGCGCGCAACTGCTCTTCAGTCAGATACTTGCGCTCTACCGCCATGCGGAACACGTACTTGCGCCACCATTCTCCCTGCAACATCACATACCCGTCCTCTCCACGTGCAAGCCCGAAGCTGTTCTCCGCTATCCAGCGCCACGCTCTTCCGGGGCCTTCGAATTCGGCTCCGCACATTGCCATGGCGTGGGCGGAACTCACGTCCCGGCTGAGGAACTCTCCGCGCTTGTCCATATATTCTTTTTCCGCCAGACGCAGGTCATACACGCCTTCGCGCATAAGGGCGTCCTTGGAAGTATCTGCGGTGAAGTAAAAGCGCGTCCCGTCTTTAAGAGACTTCACGCCTATGGCTTCCAGGTCGTCTATGTGCAGGTTGAGGAAGGTCCATTCCGGAGCGGCGGCGGCGCTGCGCGATTCCTCTACCCTGTACATCCGGTTATAAGGACGGGTAGGGTCGTTCATCAGCATGACATAATTATCTCCGAAGCCGCCAAGTCCCAGAAAATCACGGAATTCAGCGGGAGTGTAGCGCTTCCCTTCCCATTCGAACGAATCCGGCGGCGTGCCGAGTGCTGTCTGCAGCAGCTTGTAAACTTCAGCAAGGGCCTCGGTGCGCAGGGCCTCCGGATCGGTGCTCTCCCGCATTTGCAGCCCGTATGAACGGAGCATGGTGCGGAGAGTCTGGCGCAGGGTTTCCGAATCGTACGCGTCGGGCGTATCGGGCATGACGTCCTCCGGCACAATGCCGTATTTATCAATCAGATATACGGCATCCATGAAATTCCCGCCGTCCCAGGTGGGGCGTCCGAATATATTGACATTGTACCTGCTGTCGAGTGCCTCCTTGCGGTGGTCCCATACCCGCACCAGGAAAAGGTTGGCCTTCTCCAGCATGTCGTAGAAATAAGCATAGGCGGTGCTGAACTGTTTGTCACCCTTGAGAACATTGGCAGTGGCGAAATACCAGCAGCGGCCCGAGCTGCCCTGGTCGGTGATGTATGTCCGGCTGCGGAGGAAAACGTCCAGCCTGCTGGTATCGGCCTCCTGCTTCGCCCCGGCGCCCAGCAGATGACTGAGGGCCCTTTGGTCAAGCGTTGCGCCGCAAGCCTCCCTGGGAGCGGAGGCAAAACTCTGCACGTCGGGCATTTTCGCGCCAAGTTCCGCCGGGTCCAGGAAAGGCGGGCGGCGGTTGCCCATAAGGGGTTCGAACTTGAAGTCAGCGCCGCGTCTCTGTTGGAATTCTTCCTTCACGGCCTCAAGCACCTCGGGCTTGGTGTAAAGTTCGTAGGCCGAAAGGAACAGCACCCTGGCCGCTCCAAGGGCTCCCTTGGTGCCGATGGTAGTCCCGGCTGAAGCCACCTGTTGCCAGCTGTGGCCCACGCCCCCGGGAGTGAAGCAGGCATATCGGAAACTGCCCGTGGGCACCGCCCAGGTTACGTTTCCCACATCGCTCGACACATAGGCCTCATAGCCTTCGTCTGCGGGAGGAACCACCACCGACAGGCGGTCGATAAGCTCCGCCGGCACTCCAGATTCGGCGGCCACGGCGCGGGCAAAGTCCATTTCGCGCCCGTCCAGGCTTATTCCGCCAACCGTCTCAAGACTCCTGCCAACCAGCTCTGCCATGGCATCGTTAGGAAGACGCTCGTAATTGCCGGACAGCAGTTCGTAGTCCATAGTGGTACCGGTCCCCATGGCTGCACCTTCCGCCGCGGAAACGGCCCTGTCGAGCAGCTCGCGCACCACCTCGCGCGAAGGGCTTCGCAGATAGTATTTAACGCTCGCGCGGTCAGGCACCACGTTGGGCGCCTTGCCGCCGTCAGTAATCACATAATGGATGCGGGTGGTCTGCGGAACATGCTCCCGCATCATGTTCATCATATAGTCGAAGGCTTCCACCGCGTCCAGGGCCGAGCGTCCGTCCTCCGGGGCGCCGGAAGCGTGGGCGGAACGGCCGCTGAAGCTGAAGAGCACCTGCACGTTGGACAGACCGCTTGCCTTGTTGACGGTGTTGCGGGTATCGGGATGCCAGTCCAGCATTGCATCCAGCCCCTCGAATACGCCCTCCCGCATCATGTAGGCCTTGCCTCCCCCACCCTCCTCGGCCGGGCAGCCGAAGAGTTTTATCGTGCCCTTATAACCCTGGGCAAGCCATTCGGCGGTTGCCGCCGCACCGGCTACCGAGCCCATGCCAAGCAGGTTGTGGCCGCATCCGTGGCCGTTGGCGCCAGGTATCAGGGGCTTGCGGTAAGGAACCGTATCCTGCGACATCCCGGGCAGGGCGTCATATTCGGCCATCATCCCTATGACCGGACTGCCCTTGCCGAAAGTGGCCACGAAAGCTGTGGGAATGCCGGCCACGCCGCGCTCCACCTTGAAGCCGCGACTCTCGAGGTACGAGGCCCAGAGTTCAGCGCTCCTGACCTCATTATAGCCCGTTTCGGCATAATTCCATACGAGCTTCTGCAAAGAGTCGTACAACTTGAAACTGCCGTCCAGATGGCGCAGGCCCGCCGTGGGGCCCTTCTTGAGCGCCCGTCCACCCGAGCCCTGGGCAGGGAGCGCCAGGCACAGCAGCAGCGGCAATATGTAAATCAGTTTCTTCATGTCAGCTTTTCTTTAACCAGCCCCTGGCGGCGCTGAAAACGAGTATTCCCGCCCCCGCCAGTACGCACAGGCCCACGAAGAGCCAGCCAAGGCCATGGCAGAACGCCAGCGGCGAGAGGCTCACCAGGGCAATCTCCACCGGAGCGATATACAGGTAGGCATAGGCGTAATCGTCGAGGCATCCGCTCCTGGAATCGGGATCCGTAATGCGCAGGAGCGCTATTCCCATGGCCATGGTGCCGGTGAACCAGCCCCAGGTGAAGATGGACTTCTCGAATGAATCGGTCTTATGTATGCGCGAGCCCACCCAGAATACGTAGAAGAGGGTGAACAGCAGTCCGAGTACGAGCAAAATAAGCAGCGGCACAACATAGCGCCCAACTATCTGCAGGCGTATGGAAGCGACTCCGAATGCCACCAGATAGTCGGTAAAAGCCCCGCTCAGATGCCCCAGGATGGGCTTGGAGATGTGTTCCTCGGCCTTGATGAGCCCCATGAGCCAGCGCACAAGAATGCCCACAATGAAGGCGCAGCTGAACACCGGCAGCATCAGTGCCGGCCAGGCCAGGGCGATGAGTTTGGCAAGGCCCCATCCGCCCAGGGCTACCATTGCGATTACCGCAAAATTGAAGGTCATGGAATCAAGCGAAATCGCCGAGAACGACGCCATGCCCATGCTTTTGCGCTTGTCGGGAGGAAGTATGCCGGTGCGGAGTTCGGGCGAAAGCTTTTCGAAGGCGCAGATATACTTGGTCTTGCCGTGAGCCGCACCCCATGAGATGAGCCACATGCCTATCACTACCGATGCAATGATGCCCACGGTGGCGGAAGTCATGGCAAGCGACTGCATTTCCTCAACTCCGTACGATGCGAACGACTCGCCAAGCGCTGCGGCTGTGCCGTGGCCTCCGCAGAATCCCGCTGGCATGGAGAGGCCGAAAGCGCCGTCAACAGGCCAAATAAGGCTGAGCACCCAGAGTCCGAGCGCGCCGCCCAGGGCCCACTGCAGCAGCATGCCGGCCTGCGAATAAGCCCACATGCGGCCGACGCGGGATCCTCCGCTGCCGGAACTGCGCTGCGAAGTAAAAGGTATACAGCTGAATACCAGCGCGATAAGTATTCCGGCGTAGGTGCCCATATTGCCGCTCAGCGGCAGCCACCCCAGCACCTCGGGACCGAGCAGCAGGGCAATCAGGCCCGCCAGAAGGCTCGGAGGAATGAAGAAACGCTGGATTATGCGCACCTTGGAGCGCAGCAATTTACCGAGCAAAAGCAGCAGCGATATGATGCCCGTATCAATGAGCAGGGTCCAAGGCGTAAATGTCATATTTTGAAAATGTATTGATAATCATTGAACCTGGCGTCGGCTGCGGCATTGTATGCTTTTACCGCTTCCTGGTCGAAGCCTTTTCTGCGCATTGCCCTGTCGAGCTTGCGGCCGGCCCTGTATTCTCTGCGCTCGAATCTTCCGGACAGCTTTATATTCCATCGCAACGGCTTGACCTTCAAGTATCCGGAGTCAAGGTTAATGTCGCCGAGCATCCTGCGCATAAACTCCGCGTGCTGGTTTGCCGGGGCCATCCCGGTTATTATGGAGGGAAGCTGCTCTCCGGCTGCGACCCACACGGGAACGGCATAGCTGCAAGGGGGATAACCGGGGATGCACCACATCAGGCCGGAATCGGCCCGTTCACCGGGAGCCACTCCCTCGATAACCACGGCGGAGCTGGTGCTCGCACGGGGGATGAAGTCGCGGTCGTAAATAAAGCCTGAGTATCGGAAGCGCAGGGCATTTCCGCCTGTGAGCACGTTTACGAAGTTGCGGGAGCAATGGAAAAAGAAGGGAGCGTCGAATTTTCGGGGCGCGCGGCTCTGCATCATCCGCTCTATGGTCATATACCGGACCAGGCCGACACGGCGCTCCTCGTCCCCCGACAAGGAATAATTGGTTCGATAGAGGAATCCCCCTTCGGGCACGTCACAGCGCACCACAGTATCGTCAGACACCTCAAAATAGGCCGCTCCGCCACAAGCGTCTATCACGGCAAAATTGGCGCTGAGGTCCCTGGGGGCTTCTTTCTCCGCCAGCAGCTGCTCGAAATCTGCGAGAGTGGCGCAGAGCCCGAGGGCCTCCGTCATGAAGGCGCCGTTCTCCGGACCGGTCTTAACGGAGTCCGGACGCACGTTGTAAGAGAGATTGTTGGCTATGGCGAATCCAGCCTCGTTCACTCCGGCATAAGCCTTACGGTACAGCGTGTCGACCGTTAGGAAGAGGCCGGTGTAGGCGTACTTTGGCCCTCGCACATGAGCCACGCATGTATATACGTCACCGTCGCGCTGCTTCCATATCATGGGGCGCCCCGTCTTGCTGGCACCTGCAGAAACAATGGCGGTAGTGCAGCACAGGGCCTGCACACAGGGCAGAGCCAGAATCAGTATGAGCAGGAGCCGTTTCATTTGCGGATCTTATAGCCGTAATAGGCGTAAAACATTATCAGCAAGTAGAATGGCAGGCAGATCCAGTAGGCGTTCTGCATGCCCACCCAGTCCTTCATGGCGCCGAAAAGCAGCGGAATAAGGGCGCCGCCGCCTATTGACGCCACCAGCAACGAGGAGCCTTTCTTGGTGAACTTGCCGAGTTCGGTGATGGCGAGTGGCCAGATGGCGGGATACATCAGCGAGCAGGCGAAACTGAGCAGGGCCACGCACCACACCGAGACCTGCGGAGGCGTGAGCACAATGAGCAGGGAGTCGATGACGGCGAGCCAGGTGCAGATGCGGAGCGCCTTGACCTGGGAGATGATCCTGGGTATGCAGACTATGCCCACGATGTAGCCTGCGGCCATTCCTATGCCCGGCCAGATGGTGTAGCTCTCGGGGTTGGAGAGACCGAGTCCCTGTGCGTAGTCGAGCACGGTGAGCAGGGCGAGATTCTCAACGCCTACGTACACGAAGAGGGCGAGGGCGCCGAGTACCAGGTGCGGGAACTGCCAGATGGAGCTCTTGCCGGCGGCGTAAGGACAGTCTTCGGGATTCTCCTCGCCCTCGGCCTTGATCTCCTCGAGCGGGGCGAAGAAGGTTATTATGCCCAGCAGCGCAACTACCGCTATGATAATGATGAGCGGCTTGTCAAGGTCCTGGAGGCCGACAGCTTCGATGGGCTTCCGGGTTACGGCGGCAATGAACACCGAAGGCAGCGCAAGCGCGCATGAGTTGCAGATGCCCATGATGCTGATGCGGCGGGCGGCGCTGTCGATGGGGCCGAGTATGGTCACGTACGGGTTGATGGCGGCCTGCAGCACTGTGTTGGCGGTGCCGCTGATGAAGCAGGCGAGCAGATAGAGGGCGAAGCTCTCCAGGCGCGCGGCGGGGATGAAGAGCCCGAAGGCAATGGCGAACATGAAGAAGCTCAGCGACATGGTGCGCTTGTAGCCTATCTTGGCGATTATGCTCGAGGCCGGGAAGCTGAATACCAGGAACGCCAGGAAGGTGGCGGCTATTACCAGGTAGCTCTGGGCCGATGTTAGATGGAGGTTGTTCTCCAGGAACGGTACGAAGTAGCCGTTGATGCCCGTGGCGAAGCCCACGGTGAAGAACATCATCCCTATGAACGCCAGCGGTATTATGTAATTTTTGTTGCTCATCCTTTTTCTCTGTTACCTCCGACATACTCCCCCGGGATGCCGTCGCTTCGCGACCCCTCCCGCTTTGCGGGCCCCTCCCTCTTACGGTGCCGAGGGTGGCAACGGGCACCCGGGGGAGTATGTCGGAGGTAACATATTAATAATTAGACAAATGATACTTGATAAGGCCTTCCATGGGGGCCTTGAGGATTACGCCCATTGTCATGCCGAATTCTTCTACGACTGGTTGCAGCAGCGGCTTGAAGTAGTATGCTACGGAACCTACGGCATTGAAGGTATATTTCTGATAATCAGGATAATGTGTAACTATCAACTTGAAGAACTGACGGAAGGCGTCGGTAACAAGGTTCGGGAAATAAGGGTCAAAGTCCAGATTCTCGTTGATGAACTTGGCATACTGGGCGCAGAAGCGGTTGGGGAAAGGTTTGGTGTAGATTATGTCCAGCAACTCGTCGTTGTTGTGACCGAGTTCCTTCCCCACCAGCTCATACACCTTGGGCGGCATGTTGCGGCGTATATAATCGGTAATGAGGCGCTTCCCCAGATTGCCTCCGGAGCCCTCGTCGCCCAGAATGAAGCCGCAGCTGTCGACGTTAAGCCCCTCGTTGCAGCCGTCGTACAGGCAGCTGTTGGCCCCGGTGCCGAGTATGGCGGCGAAGCCCGGCTCGTTCTGCAGCAGGGCCCGGCACGATGCAAGAGTGTCCATGGCTATGAACACCTTGCCGGCCTTGGTAAACACCTCGCGCAGGGTCTTTTCCATGAACGGGTACTGCAGGGGCGTCACGCCTGCGCCGTAGAAATATATCTCACTGACCAGATTGGGATCCAGTTCGGCGGGAAGGTTCTTGCGTATGTCGGCAACTATCTGGGTGCCAGTGATGTAGTTGGGGTTGTAGCCCTGGCTCACGAAGCCTATGCGGGTCTGGCCGTCCTTGGAGACGCAGCCCCATTCGGTCTTGGTGGCCCCGCTGTCTGCTATAAGTATCATCTTTGATTATTGCTTAAGTGCGTGAAGATCAGGAATATCGCCCAGGCCGTAGCGGAAGAGCACTATACCCTCGGCTTTAGAGCTGTCAAGCATCATACGGCAGTCGGAAAGTATTTCGTCCGCGGTCATTGGAACCACCTTGGCGGTGTCAGTATCGACATAGGTCGTCAGGCCGGCCCATACCCTGGCGGGTGCGCCCTTGGTGGCGAAGTGGTCGGCGACCATCCTTGCCCACGGCGCGCCTCCCTTGCGGTAGGAATCGCAGTGGAAGTAAATCATGGGCATTAGAATGTCGATGTACTGCCCCATCTGGGCGGGATCCTGTCCATAGTAATACTCACTGTCGGGCTCGGGCATGAGCGCCGCGGAGAGGATTATGTCGGGATTGGCAGCCTTTACGGCCTCGTTTATCTGCCTGCAGAACTCCGTCACGCAGCCGGTGGCGGTAATATCCTCGGAAGGGTTGTGTTTGTAGGCGGTGCCGCCGAAGCGTATATAGTCAAGGTGAATGCCGTCCACGCCGTAGCCGACATACCTTACCGCACGTTCGATAACCTCGTCAAAGTACTCCTGCTTGTAGCAGTTGAGGCTGTCATCCACCGGATTGATCCACTTGCCCTCCTTGTAGAAGGCCTGGAACCATATATGTACCTTGATGCCCTTTTCGTGGGCCTCCTTGATAAAGGCGAGCGTGGAATCAACGCCATGGCGCTCGAAGGACACTTCGTGAAGGATTACGTTCTTGATGTCTTTTGCGGCAAGCGTATCCAGATTCACTTCGGGCATGAATTTGGACCACAGCCAGATGCCGTTGAAATTGGGCTCGGCCGCCTTCCTGCAGGCGGCAAGGGCCAGAAGAGACAGGAGAAATACTGCAAGGAATCGTTTCATAACCATAAATATTGGGAGCTGCGGGGGCCGCCAGGCCCCCGCAGCCAGAAAACTAATACAACGTAGGATCGAAGGTCTGGTCTTTCAGAGCGTCGTACACATTGCTTTCAACATTGTTGTCAAGCAGATACTTGTACAACCTGGCCATGATAAGGAGGCACTGCATGGGGCAGATTTCTCCCTTGTAGCCTTCAAGTCCGAAAGAGGCCATGTCAAGGTAGTTGCCAATACGGCCCTTGCCGCTGTCCAGCTCGCGGGCGCGCTTCAGCCACCAGGGCAGTATCCTGCGGAGGACCTCCATGTTGACAGGATGATCCGCATCGAAATTGGCCGCGCCCTCATTTGCATACCAGGGGTATTTGCACTGGTTCCACTTGTCGCCCTCAAGTTCAGGGATATCCATATTGAAAGGCTTTCCGTTACCCAGGGTGTGGACTGGCTCGCTGGTCTTGGCGGGAGAAACCGCCAGGCCTTCGAGCGTGCACATCTCGATAATGCCCTTGAGGGCAATCTCCCATGCTTCGAAGGTCTTGTAGGTCTTGTCGCCGACGGTGATGGTGGTTTCGGGCTCCTTGTTGTTGTCGGAATCCGGATACTCAGAGTGGGTGGGGATGTAATGCACGTTCTGCCAGGCGTTGTTCTTGCCGGCGCTGTGGTTGCCGTCAGCCTCGATGGTGCCCACATGGGCCTGCCATACATCAAGCAGGGTTACGAACTGCTGGGCAAAGGCCTTCATGTCGGCCTTCTCCTCGGCAGGTATGCCCTCGCCGTAGAGGTCGTGGTCGATGACCATGCCCTTGACGGCCTCATAGACATTGTTCTCGATGTTGTTGTCGAGGATGTGCTTGTACATGCGGGCCATCATGAGGAACATACGCATTGCGCACATCATTCCGGACTGTCCGCCGGAGAACTTGTAGTCGCCGAGCTGTTGGAAGTTGTTGATACGGCCCTTGCCGGAATCGAGCGTCTGTGCACGTTTCAGCCACCATGGCAGCATATGGGCCATCATCTCGACGGTGAAAGGCTTGTCGGCAGACAGGTTGAGATCGCCATCCTCATACCAAGGATACGCCCACTTGTTCCATGTGGAATTCTTGGCGGGAACGGGGATATCGAGGCCCTTGCCCTGGCCGAGCGTATGCTTGAGCTCGGACTGAACGTCAGGAACGCACTCCATACCTTCCTTGGTCAGGATTTCAACAAGGCCCTTTGCGGCGACCACCCATGCCTCATACATGGTGTAGGTCTCCTCGCCGACGGTAATGGTGGTCTCGGGCTTCGAGACATTGTCGGTCACCTCAACGCCGTAGTTGGACCATGTAGGGATATAGTGCACGTTGAAGAAGCGCTTGTCTCCCTGATGCTGGCCGTCGGGCTGGATCGTACCCACGTTGGCCTTCCAGACATCGAGAACAGTCACGAACTGGGTCGCGAAGTCCTTCAGCGTCGCCCCGCTTGGCGCAACATAAGCAAGCTGCTTCACCGTGACGGAAACTTCGTCGGTGGTACCCTTGATGGTAACGGTTCCCTCGCGTTCGGCGCCCGTATTGGGATCGACAGTCACGCTGACGGAAGCGGGATTCGCAATCTCGCCGGATGCAGGATCGAGATGTATCCACGCTTCGCTGGCCGTTGCCGTCCAGGCCGTGTTGGCGGCGAACTTGATGCTCACGGCACCCGCAGGCTCAGCCTCAAAGGTGATTTCGCTGGAGGTCTGGAGATCGATGTCGGCCAGTTTCACGCCGTAGAGATCGTGATCGATGATCATGCCCTTGGTGGCGGTGTAGACGTTCTTGGTGATGTTGTTGTCAAGCAGATACTTGTAATAGCGGGCCATCATAAGGAGCATACGCATTGCGGAAAGCTCGCCGGAGTAGCCCTCGATGCCGAAGTTGCCGATGGAGGCGAAGTTGGTGACTCGGCCGTTGCTGAGCGTGCTCTTCATGTACCACCAGGGCAAAACCGCGGCGAAATGCTCGGTCTTCCATGGATTCTTGGCGCTGAGGTTCAGCAGGCCTGCATACTCATAGAACGGATGCTGCCATGGAATCATCTCGGGAGGAGTGGGGATTGCCATGTTGAGGCCCTCGCCGTCGCCGATGGTATGCTCGCGGACATTCTGCACTGTGGGAACGAGCTTCGTTCCTTCTTCGGTAATCATGTTGATGATACCCTGGGCGGCAATGGTCCAGCACTGCTCCATGTCGTAGGTCTGTCCGGCCACGGTGATGACGGTCTCCGGTTCGCTGTTCTCGGCGGAATTGGGGAACGTGGTGGTGTGTGTAGGAATGTAGTGGACATTCTCCCAGGCCTTTTTGGAATCGACGCTATGGGCGCCGTCAGCCTCGATCGTACCGACATGTGCCTGCCAGACATCGAGAATCTTGACGAATTCCTTAGCAAAGCCCATCAGGGTGCTGCCGGCGGAAAGATACTCGGTGGACACCTTCTCGGGGAACTTGCCGTCGGCCTTATAGGCTGCGATTGCACGGGCAAAACAGACCGTGGCGCGGTTCGTGGAGAACGAAATTGCCTCGTCGCGATAGAAAAGCGTCACGTTAGGAACGGTGGCCTTCTCTTTCATGGCGTCCATCATGCGCGTAGCGATGTTTACAAGGTCTTCGGTAAAATCCTTGTTGGCGGGACCGTTGACGACGGCGATTTCCTCCTTGTCGTAGCTGTCACGCTCCGGATGGTCCGCGGCCTTGTAATTGAGGACCTTGATTTCGGACTTGTCCGAACCGGCGAGGTTCACTAACAGTTTGCACATGGCATACTGATACTGAGGCAGGGTCAGTTCCTTGGAACCGACCTGGAGCGAATTGGCGATGGTCGTATTCTCTTCCCAGTCAGAATACATGCCCGCCACCGCGTCAATCAGCTCGTCGGCAGACAAGGTCGCCACCACATTTGCATCTTCCGGTTCCTCTTCTGGTTGAGGTTTGCAGGAAGAGAAAAGAAATGCGGATGCGGCAAGCGCTGCCAACATGTAGGTTAAAATTCTTTTCATAAAAAACGATTTAGTGGTAAATAATTATGATTAATCAGTAGTATTCCAGATATTGTTCACATCGGGGAAGGTTCCGAGTCCGAAACGGAAAAGGACTATACCGGTGGCGTTGGATTCCCGGTACGCCATTATGTCGGACAAAATGGCATCCGCGGACAAACCGGTAGTACTCTTGTCGTAGGTCTGAAGTCCCGACCAGACTGCCGCATCCGCCGAATTTTTGCAGAACCAGTTCATCACATTCACCAGTCCGGCATCGGAATAACCATATGAATACCTGTAACACATGGGCATGAGTATTTGGATATACTTGCCCATCTGCGAAGGATCCTGGGCATAAGTGCTCGTGGTGTTGGGCTCAGGCATAAGTGCGGCCGAAGTAACCAGCCCTTCGTCGTAACTGTCGCAAAGCTCGCGCGTTTCCCTGCAGGCCCGGTTGACGGCGGCGACGGAATTCACTTCCTTGGTGAAATTATACTGCGAAGCCTTGCTGGGCCAGCGGATATAGTCGAGATGCAAGCCTTTCACGCCGAAATCCTCGATGCACAGGCGGCCGAGTTCCCGCATGTCCGCAAAGACCTCCTCTTTAATGGTCTTCTTCTCCTTGTCTATGGGCACATTCCAGGCGCCGCCCTTATAGAATGCCTGAATCCAGCCGTGCACGGCAAAACCTATCTCTTCAGCCTTCTCCATGAAAGGGACGGCTTCCTGGGGCCTGTTTGTAAACGCCGCGGAATTAAGCAGCAGATGCCTGTAGCCGAGCCTCCAGTACTCTTTCATGATCGCGGCATCGTCGGCCATCATAGGCTCCATGTGCGAACTCCACATCCAGATTGCATTGGGGAGCGGCTCTTTCCAGTCGAAAATCTCGTTTGCCCTGCCCTTTGTACTGTAGGTCATGTTCCGCCAGGTGTCGCCGCCGTCGGGGATACGCTGGTAAGAACCCCGGTTGTACTGGGCCTCGGGCATTATTTCGCTGCGGACGAACTTGTCGACCGAGCCTTCGCCGGTGCCGAGCCGGAGCACGAATTCCGAGTTGGAAATGATGCCCGTCGAAAGACCGGGCTCGGTGGCGGTGGAGACCACGATGCGCTCCCCCGCCGCGAGCTTGCCGGTTCCGGCGCTCCAGAGACATTTATCGTTGAGATACTCGTCTTTCAGGTATAAACCTAGCCCCTCAAGGGATACCTCATTGGACGAAGTATTGAGAATCTCTACCCAGCTGTCGGCACCGGAAATCTCGTCATGGGCGGCAATCTCATTGATGACCAGACCGCCGTATGCCTCCGAGACAATTTCGTCCGGCGTCTTTTTCTGGCAGGAAAAGACGCACATGGCAACTGCGGCAAGGAAGAATATGTATTTACAGATTTTCATTTTCATCAATTGTAGCCGGGGTTCTGTTCAATCGAACCTTTACTCTTGGTGATTTCAGGCCTGGGAATAGGCATGAGGTAGTTCCTGCCGTCCTCGGGGAAATACTTCTTGGCCGGCATGACACCCTTGCGGCAATCGCCGTAATCGATCTTGTAGGTCTTGCCCAGCCAGGTATACTCGTAAACCTGGTCTTCATCATAGTACACCATATGGTTCTGGGACGCATCATACAGACGGGGCATGCAGTAAACGGTGTCCGGCTTTGCGCCGCCGGTGAGAACCAGCACCTGGCCGCCATAGAGATCAACGTTATCATAGAAATCGGCCACCTTCCAGCGACGGACGTCGAAATAGCGGAATGCCTCGAAGGCGAGTTCTATCCTGCGTTCGTTAACCAGGCGGTCCCACAGGCTGGGGCCGCTTTCGGTTACATGAGGCATCATGACATCCTTGCGGTCGCGTATCTTGTTGATGTACTCACGGCAGATATCCTCCTTGCCGACCATATAGGCGGCCTCGGCATAGTTCAGGTAGATTTCGCCGAGACGTATCCAGGGATAAAGCACCGAACCGGTTTCCTTTTCGGAAATCTGCACGGCGGGATCGTGCCACTTATGCAGTTTGTAGAATGTGGTGCTGGGATATTCGCCGAGGTCAAGGGGCTTCTTGGTATAGTCGAGCATCTTGGTCGCGCCCTTGTCCTTGTCAAAGTCATCGATGGTCTTCTTCTCGAAAAGCAGATAGAGCTCAAGGTTCACGGTATTCATGGTGCCGTCCTTAGTATAGCTGAAAGGCTTGAAAGGAGCAGCCACGGTCTTGTAGAAGCGGGGGTCGCGGTTCTCGAAAGGATGCTTGGGGTCATAGCCGGAACCTTCTTCAAACCACTTTTTCCCGTTGGTCAATTCATAGTCGCTGACCATGGCCTGGGTGGGCTCCATGGAGCTCCATCCGCTGTAATGCTCCGGCGGGTAAAGGAGCTGTCCCTTATGCACGGTATATCCGAGTGCGTTCAGGTATTTGCACCAAATATTCTCGGGGCAGTTCACATTTTTCCAAATATCGTCGTAGGTGTCCGCCAGCCTGTAGCCGTTCGCTTCGGCAATCTCGATGGCATCCTTGGAAGCATTGAACGCGCGGGTCCATTTGTCGGCGCTGTACGCACCGCGGACAATCCCTCCTTCCGGGTGTTCAGGGTCATTGAACAAGGGCGATGCGGCAATCAGCGTGAGACGGGACCTCAAAGCCTTGGCGACCACCTTGTTGGCACGGCCTTCACCGTTCTTGAGCGGCAGCA
>JAFZBM010000069.1 GCA_017561765.1 Bacteroidales bacterium
GCTCGGGAGACATTCTTTCATACGCTGAACTCGCCCTCGTGGATGGTTTCAGCCCCGATTATGCTGAGGCGCTCAAACCGTTCACGCGTCTGAGCGCGTCGGGCTCGCCGGGGCACAGGCGCGGACACAAGCTGAAACAGGTCCTGATGCTCAGAAGCGCCGCACAATACCGTGGAGATGATAACCTCTCATACGCCGGAGGCTTTCGCTACAAAGCGTCGCTGGGGGAGCGGGCCGAGTTGAACTGGGCTGCGAGAACCACTTATTCGGACAAAGCTCTCTTGCCCGGCACCATCAGCGCCGCATACTACGGAAGGAGGTATCTCGGGAAGATTGTGCTGGGGCATTTCAACGCCAGGTTCGGACAGGGACTGGCGATCTGGAACGGTTTTTCCATGTCCCCCTGGAGCTCCGTATCAGCCTTCCGGCGCAGTCCTACCGGCATTTCAGCCACATCTTCTTTCTCTCCGGCGCACTGCGGGCTTGCCGCGGATTTTGATTACAAAGCCTGGACATTTTCTACTGCATATTCTTTCACGGACAAGATGCCGATAGGCGCCCTGTCCTATACCGGCAGACGCTTTACTGCCGGGCTGAATGCCTGCGCGGATGCAATATCCGCCGATTTCCGTCTGGGGCTGCCGGGAGCCGGGCTGTATGGTGAACTCGCATGGAATAAATCTCCGGCGGCTGTCCTGGGATGCGTGTGGATTCCAACATACGGCACAAAAATCGGCGGCATGGCGCGCTACTCCGAGGGCCTTGCCGAACTCGCCGCCGGTTTGTCCGGCCATAGCATCGAGACCGTGATCTACGGCTCGACGAAACAATTTCGTTTCATGGGTAAATATGCCCCCGAGCTCAACGCGGGGCCTGTCAGAATAAGTCCCGCACTGCGGCTGGCAGCCTGTCATAAGAGCGGCTGGAGGCTGGAAAGCAGGGGAGAGATCGGTCTGGACGCATACGGATGGATGGCAAGATGCCGTCTGGACATTGTGCACTGCGCTGAACATTCCTGGCTCTTCAACGCCGAAGCCGGGCGCTCGGAAGGCAGGTTCAAGGCATGGTTAAGATGGACCCTGTTCAAGGTTGATGAATGGGACGGGAGAATATATGTTTACGAAAGGGATGCTCCCGGCAGTTTCAATGTGCCGGCATACTACGGACGCGGCTGGGCGCTATCCCTTGCAGCTGCGTGGAAACCATCGGCAAAGCACTCATGCCACTTAAGGGCATCAGCATTGGAATATCCCTGGACAGCAGAGTATAAGAGTCCTAAATATGAAGTAAAACTTCAGTATCAGATCAGCCTTTGATTACATTGATGCGGCGACCGTCCACTTCAATGTTCATAGGCAACCGGCCTTCAATTTCGCCGTCAAGTTCGAAGATGTCTTCCGACTGCTCGTCCAGCGGCGCAATGAGCAACTGGCGGCAACGGCCGGAGATAACCAGCGAAGACTCGTTTATGCTACCGTTGAAGAGACGGGGAATCTGCTTTACAATTGCATGAAGCGGGGCTTTAGGTACAATCATGTAATCCATTATTCCATCATCAATTGTAGCCAAAGGCACCTGCCTCATTCCCGATCCGCTGTAACGGCCGTTTCCAAGTGCTATTGAATAGCATGGTCCTTCGAATACTTCCTGGCCGTCCGCCACGACTTTTACGGAAATCGCGCTAATATGGGTGATGGTGTAACGCAGAGCGTTAAGATAAATCAGTTTTCCGCGCTTGCCCCCTTCTTTCTGGAAGTTGACCCGGCTGCAGACATGGGAATCGAAACCCGTTCCGCCTATGTTGGCCATGTAGCAGACCTTGCCACCGCCGCCGGTCACTTTGACTATGTCCATCTGGCCTATTGATCCGGAATCTATCAGATCGATGACTTTGTCCAGGTCGTTCGGCACGTCAAGCGACTTGATCCAGTCGTTGCCGGAACCTATGGGCAAAACCCCAAGCGTAAATTCTTCGGTCGGCGTGCCTGTGGCATCACAGAAACGCGTGATTCCGGCAAGGGTCTCATGCAGGGAACCGTCGCCTCCGACAGCAAGGATCTTGCGGAATCCTTCAGCCGCCGCATCGTGGGCGAGTGCTGTTGCGTGGCGCTTGTGATCGGTCATCGCCGTAATGAAGGGAATGCCAAGTTTCTCGAGCTTTTGCTCCGCCGGCACCCACAGGGACATAGTCTTGCCCGAGCCCGCCCGGGGATTGACTATTATGTACCATTCAGTTTTAGGCTCAGTCATAGTGCAAAAGTAAGAATTATTTCGTATTTTTGCATACTATGGGTAAAGTAATAGCTATTGCCAATCAGAAGGGAGGAGTGGGCAAGACTACAACGGCTATCAATCTGGCCGCATCGCTTGCCGCCCTGGAGAAGAAGGTACTTATCATAGACGCTGATCCTCAGGCCAATACGACATCCGGACTCAACTTTTCGCCGGACGACGACAGGCACCGCAGCCTTTATGAACTCATGGAAGGCACCATTTCAGTGGAGGACACCCTCATACAGACCGAAATGGAAGGCCTGCACATGATTCCTTCCCACATCAACCTGGTCGGCATCGAGATAGAAATGATAAACGAAGCGAACCGGGAGTCCGCACTCAAGAACGCCATCGCCCCGGTGCGCGACAACTATGACTACATAATAATCGACTGTTCCCCCTCGCTTGGCCTGATAACCGTCAATACGCTCACTGCCGCGGACTCAGTAATCATCCCGGTCCAGCCGGAGTTCTTCGCCCTGGAAGGGCTTGGCAAACTGCTTCAGACCATACGTATCATCCAGAACGGCCTCAACCCGTCGCTCACTATAGAGGGCTTCGTGGTAACCATGTTCGACGGACGCACAAAAGTGCACCAGCAGGTGCTTGCGGAACTGCGCGAGCATTTCAAGGACATGGTATTCAAAACGGTCATACAGAGGAACATACGTTTGAGCGAGGCTCCTTCGCACGGCAAGCCCGTGCTGTTGTACGAGATTTCCTGCACGGGTTCGTCCAACTACCTGAATCTGGCGTCGGAATTGCTGGAACGCAACGGCGATAAAACCGCAGAATCATGAATGTAAAGAACAGAGGCCTGGGCCGCGGTCTGGGCGCGCTTATGGGCTCGGTGCCCGGAGCCGACCAGCTGAGAAAGCCCGTAGGTTACATAAACAAGATAGTGGCGGGGGAGTCTCCCGCTCCGGATGCGGATATAGTGCGCATCCCGATGGACATGGTGGAGGCCAATCCGTTCCAGCCCCGCATGAATTTCGACCAGGACGCCCTTGAAGAACTGGCGGCGTCCATCCGTTCCCTCGGACTTGTCCAGCCGATAACGGTTCGCAGGCTGCAATCGGGGCACTATCAGATAATTAGCGGCGAGCGCCGTTTCAGGGCATGCCGCATGGCCGGAATGACCACCATCCCCGCTTATGTGCGCGAGACCGACGACAAGGGGATGCTGGAAATGGCCATTGTGGAGAATGTGCAGCGCCAGGATCTTGATCCGGTGGAGCTGGCGATGAGTTACCGGCGCCTTATCGAAGAATGCGGCCTTACTCAGGAGCAGATGGCGGAAAGGGTGGGAAAGAAGCGCGCCACCGTAGCAAATACCCTGCGTCTTCTCAATCTGCCCGTCAAAGTCCAGCACGATCTCAAGGTAGGCCTGATAACTACCGGTCACGCAAAGGCCCTTCTGGGTTTGGAAGAGCCCGAAATGCAGGAACAGTTGTGCGACGTTACCGTCACGCGCGGACTCTCCGTCCGTGAACTGGAAGCCCTTGTACGGCAATATGCCGCCGGAACGGAGCCGCATGTATCCTCGCGCGTTTCCGAGCCGCTGCCGGAGAATTACAACCGTCTGCTCTCCTGCATGGGACGTTATTTCAGCAAAGATATTTCAGTCAGGCGCTCGCCTTCCGGCAAGGGAACCCTGACCGTGCATTTCGCTTCTGATTCCGAAGTGGAAGGGTTCCTTAATGCGCTTGAAGGCATGGAATAATGAAGAGGTTCCTGGTTTCTATATTGCTTGCTTTATGTGCGCTGAACGCCTCGGCCCAGTTCCGTTCCGAGGCGTTCCAGCAATCGTACAACGACGATAAGTCAAGCGGCAAAGACTCTACCGACGTGGTTTTTTCGTTCAAGGAGTATTTCGCCGGACTCGGGCACAAGCAGGAGATCAAGATAGGCACCATGTTCGCCGGTTCCGCCTTGTGCATCGGCGGGGAACAGATATACAATCGTCAGTATTGGAAACTTCCAATAGTATATTCAGCCATTCTCGGTCCGCTTGGCGCCGGTATTTATCTTAATACGCAAGGGCGTCACGAGGCGGCCTCTTACTGTTTCATAGGCGCTGGGCTGGCATACTGGGGGACTTTGCTGGACGGCGTGGCAAGCTACAAGTCGCCCGTGTATCCGCTTCCAGGCCGCGCCACGCTCTATTCTCTGCTGCTCCCGGGGCTGGGACAGGCCTACAACGGGGAATTCTGGAAAATCCCCATCTATATCGGAGGGCTTGGTACCGCCTATTATTTCTACGACACCAACAATATCAATTACCAGCGCTACCGCCGTATATACAAGGAGGCCACCAACAAGGAAGTCGCGTATAAAGGGCCTATCACTTCCGAGCAGGCCCTGTACTACCGTGACGTGTTCAGGCGCTACCGTGACTATTCCGCGCTTGCCATTGCCCTGGTATATCTGCTGCAGGTGATAGACGCCAATGTGTTTTCCTACATGCACGACTTCGAAATAGTGGACGATATGGCCATGACGGTCAAGCCTGCCGTCATCATGCAGGATACGCAGCTTGCTTTTAATCCTTCTCCCGCGTTCGGAGTCAGCGTGGGATTCAGATTCTGACATCATGCGCCGCCTCGTCCTACTTTTCTCCTGTCTGCTCGTACTTGCCGTCCAACCGGCGTCAGCACAATTGTTCCCCGGCAGGGGGAAGGCCCTGGAGAAGGAAAATGAGTTGCTGAGGCACAGGGTCGATTCTCTTCGCGCCCTTGTGGACAGCCTCCGCTCGGCCGGCGCGGCGGAAGTGGTTCCGGTTGTCACTGAAGACGGAAACTATGTTTCTTCCGAGTCCCCGCGCCCCATGGATTATTCCCCGGAGGTGACTGACAGCCTGCTTGCACTGTGGTACCGGAGCAATTTCGGGCGCACTCCCGTAATGCCTGCATTCGACATGGACTCAGTCCGTCTTACCTCGTCGGTGAGCGACTCGGTGATGATACGGAGACTTGCGGCACTAAACCCCTATTTCACCCTGCCGTTCAACGACGTGGTGAAAAATTACATGATATTGTATTCCGAGAGGCGCGGCGTCGCCATGGAGCAGGCTATGGGCTTGAGTTCCTACTATTTCCCCATTTTCGAAGAAACCTTCTGCAAGTACGGTATTCCACTTGAACTGAAATACCTTGCTGTAGTGGAGTCGATGCTTAAACCTACCGCCACGTCACGGGCAGGGGCCAAGGGAATCTGGCAGTTCATGTACAAAACGGCCCGTTCTTACGGACTTGAGATCAATTCTTTTGTAGATGAGCGTATGGACGTGGAGAAATCCACGGACGCCGCAGCGCGATATTTGAAAAGCCTCTACAATATGCTGGGCGACTGGGCCCTTGCCGTCAGTGCATACAATTGCGGTGCCGGCAATGTCAACAAGGCGATACGCCGGGCAGGGGGCAGCCGGGACTTCTGGTCCGTTTATCCCTATCTCCCCACTGAAACCAGAGGATATCTTCCGGCTTTTGTCGGGGTTATGTATGCTTTCGCCTACAGTTCCGACTACGGACTCAATGCCGCCTCCGTCGGTATGCCGGGGCAGACCGACACTTTCCAGGTGCACAGAAACCTGCACTTCAAGCAGATAAGCGAAGTGGTGGGAGTGCCGCTCAATGAATTGCAGTACCTGAATCCCAAGTATTACAATGACATAATTCCGGGTAGCAGCGGGGTATGCATCGTCAATGTCCCGTACAGCTGGAGCGCTGCATGGCTTGCCGCAGAGCCGGATTCACTCTATTCACACAATGCCAAACTATATCTTTCGGATCAGGTGATCAAAGATATATCCGAAGGAAAAACCCAGAGCGGAGGCAGCGGCTCAAGGACATGTTACACGGTCAAGAGCGGCGACACGCTCAGTTACATAGCCCGCCGGTACAGAGTAAGCGTCAGACAACTCATGAGTTGGAACCATCTGCGAAGCGACCGTCTCAGCATAGGACAGAAGATTTATATCCACTAATAAACTAACATTATGAGAACCAATTTTTTATTAATCGCCCTTGCAAGTTGCGGCCTGTTGCTGTCAGCCTGTCAGAAACAGGTTGATCCGGAAATAAGCGTTGAACCGAAGAAATGTACGGTCAAGGCAGAAGGGGAGAACGTCACGGTAAGCGTTTCCTGCAACACCGAGTGGACTGCAAGTGTTTCGGATTACTGGATCAGCGTAGAACCGTCTTCCGGCAAGGGTGACGCCAATGTCGTCATCAAAGTTGCAGCTTCAACCGAGGCCCGCAGCGGAAAAGTGACTTTCATAGCGGATTTGAAAACGGCCAGGTTCGAGATTACCCAGGAGAAGCCGGATTCGCCCGACGTTCCCGGACCGGGTCCCGACACGCCGACCAAGCTGACTGAAATCAAGAGCGATGCTGATTTTGCCTCATTTGCCGCAAATCTTGACAAGTATGCCGATGATGATGTGGTCTCGCTCGAAGCGAATGTGAATGCCACCGCGATAGTTGAAGGCAACATAGCCTTTACCTTCGACGGGAAGGGCCACACCGTTACATATGACATCAAGGCTACGGATATCTCCGACGATGCCAAGAATGTGGGCCTGTTCCGTACCGTGACCGGTACAATCAAGAACCTCAAGACTTCCGGCACCCTCACCGCTTCGCCCGAGGCCGGGTCCGGCACCTACCATATCGGCGGTATCGCCGGTCTTGCATACGATACTGCCGTTTTCGACAATTGCGAAAA
>JAFZBM010000070.1 GCA_017561765.1 Bacteroidales bacterium
GCGTGAACACGGCGCAGGCGATAAGCGATTCAAGAAAAAAAGTCATTAGCGTATGAAAAATTAAAGGTCAAGGCGAACAACTGGGTTGTGATGGTCCGCGGAAATCATGATGATCCCGCACAGAATTCTCTGCTTGCGCCATCAAAGTGTACCGGCAGAGTTCAGTTTCAGGACTTTAACCGGCTGGTCTGAGCCGACTTCCAGGTTGGGGCAAGTCGTTTCCACACCGGTATCCGTGAAGCCGCATTTCTCCATTACGCGACCGGAGGCCGGATTTGATATGAAGAAAGTGCCCCAGAGGACGCTGAAGCCTTTTTCATTGAAACAATGGTCGACAACCTGTCGGAGGGCTTCCGTGCAGATACCCTGGTTCCAATACGGACGGGCGACCCAGTAGCCCACTTCACACTGGTCTTCGCCGATTTTCAAATTCGACATGGATGAAGGGAGGTATCCCACGCATCCGATAATCTCATGGGATTCTTTCAGTTCAATGGCCCAGGTGTAGTCATTCATAAAGAGCTTACGGATTACATCCAGGCTCTCATCAATGCTTTTGTGCGGCGGCCATCCAGCGCGTGGTCCCACCTCGGGATCGCTGGCGTATTTGAACAAGACCTCGGCATCGCTTTCGCACCAGGGACGCAGTATTATTCTATCTGTTTCCATATCAATCAATTGCGCTTTCGAACTACTACGACATATGTCAGGAGCACGATATTCATCATCAGGGAGTAAAGAATGGCGGGGATGGCCATCTCCTCGTTGGCAAAGATCAGAGGGCTTGAAGCGATGGCTATGGCTTGCGCTGCGTTCTGCATACCTACTTCAATAAGTACCGTCCTGCGCTGCCGATAGTCGTTCTTAACAAGGCGGGACATCAGGGATGAACATCCTATCGCCAGCAGGATAAGGGCTGTCACGCAGATCCCCAGGACGCCGATATTCTCAAGGATCGTCCTGTGATGCTGTATGTAGAAAACCGTGATCAGGACCAGCAGCAGCGGAAAGGCGAGGCGCGAGAGCACCTTGTCGGTTTTCTCAGCCGCGCGCGGCCATGCATAATGCAGGCCTATCCCCAGCAGCACCGGAAGCAGCATCAGCACCAGATTCTGCTTGATAAGATTTCCCACAGGCAGGGAAATGCCGACACTCTCCCCTACGAGCTGCGTAGCCCAGCTCATTATGAACGGAATCGTAAAAAGCGTAATGACGCTGCTCAAGGCAGTGAGCGTGACTGAAAGAGCCACGTCCCCTTTTGCCAACTTGGAGAACACATTGGATGAACTGCCTCCCGGGCAGCACGCTATCAGCACAAGGCCTATAAAAAAGACCGGCGGAAGGTGGAACAGGTATGCCAGCCCCAATGCTATCGCAGGAAGCAGGACCAACTGACCGAAAAGCGCCACCACTATCGGCCATGGATTCCGGAAAACCTTGCCGAAGTCTTCGAACCTCAAGGCAAGCCCGAGGTCAAACATGAGAAGCGTCAAAATAGGCAGGACAATCCAAATCGTATTCATCGATTTCAGTTTTATCGGGCACAAATATACTCAATTCCCTTTACTATCCTCAACAAAAACCGTTTTGCAAACGAGACGGTTTCAACAGTCTCACGCAAATTGTTATTTTTGCAAACCGGAACAGTTTTAAAACGCATGCTCAAGAAACTAAGCGACATATTAAGCGGCAAGGCAAGCCTTTTCATTATTCTTACCGCACTGGTCACGTTTTTCTTCCCCCAGCTCTTCGCATGGGTCAAGGGCAACACGCAGACCATCATCCTGGGAATCATCATGCTCACCATGGGGCTTACCCTAACTCCCAGGGATTTCAAGCTCCTGGCCCAGCGCCCGTTCGACATACTCATAGGTGCGGTAGCCCAGTTCACGATCATGCCTTTCGTGGCTTTCTCACTGTCATGGCTGTTCAGTCAGATACCGGCTTTCGCCCCATACAGCACCGCGATGGCCATAGGCATCATACTCGTGGGCTGCTGCCCCGGCGGCGTGTCAAGCAATATCATGTCATTCCTCTGTAAGGCGGATGTAGCATACTCCGTGGGGATGACCTGCGCTTCAACGCTGCTCGCCCCTGTCCTCACGCCGCTGCTTGTGCTCATGCTTGCCGGTGAAAGGGTCGATGTCGATGCCTGGGGCATGTTCCGCCAGATACTTATAGTGACCATTATCCCCATAGCCATAGGTTTCTTCCTGAACGTATGGCTCGGGCAAAAGGAGATATTCCGGAAGGTTCAGGGATGCATGCCGGGCGTATCGGTCATCTGTCTAGCCTGTATAGTAGGAGGCGTCATCACCACCGTACATGACCCGCTGGTGGAGAACGGCATCGTGCTGTTCCTGCTCACCTTCTGCATGGTGTTCTGTCACAATACGATAGGATATGTCTTAGGATACTCGGTGGGCAGGCTTTTCCATTTCAGCACCGCCAAGAAACGCACGCTGTCGATAGAGGTGGGCATGCAGAACGCCGGCCTCGGCACCAATCTGGCAATGACGTTTTTCGTGGCCACCAACCCCATGGCCGTGGTTCCATGCGCCATATCCTGCGCATGGCACAGCATCAGCGGCACCATACTGGCGAATATCTTTGCCCGACAGTCTGAGAAAGGAGTTTAAGGACTATATCTCGAAATCCAGGCAGGAACGCTGCACCGTATACGGCCTGACCTTTCCATTGGCCACAGCCACGTGTGCAGGATGCTTGGCATATCCTTTCAACGCCTCTTCATCCGTGAGTGTACTGTCCAGCATCACGTCGGCGTTCGACGAAGCCAGGCGCCCGTCAATATACACCTTGACATCGACGAGTCCCGGCACCTTGCCGACCAGGCCCTCCAGGCCTTCCTTGATTCCTGCTTTCACAACCTTTTTTTCTTCATCCGACAGTTCCGGATTCAGTGTCCAGAGAATAATGTGCTTTACCATAGTGGCTATTGTTGTGATACAAATATAATCAATTTACAGACCTTCTTCGCAGAATAATTGCTAACTTTACGCCCACGCCGGCCGCAAGGCAGCGTAAACCTAATCAACGAGAACTTAACAATAGTAGTGTATGAAAAAGGTATCATTCCTCATCCTGTCCGCCATTGCGGTCCTCTCCGTAAAGGCCAATGCCCAGTCCGTGTCCGACCTCGGAACATGGAGCAGCATCCAACTTGTGAAATCCTATGGGGCGCCATATGCGATGGCGCGCTTGGAGCATCGCTCCTATGACAACATCCAGGGCACGGAATGCTGGTTCGCGATGGCCGGCGGCGGATACAACTTCAACAGCTGGCTCAAGGGAGACCTGAGCTATGAGTACTGGAGCATCCCTTCCGCAGGAAACATGATACAGCACAAGGGCGTGCTGAGTTTTACCGAGACCATCAAGCGCGAAGGCCTGGCAGTCGCCCTCAGGGAAAAGTACGAACTGGCCTACAACCCTGAGTCCGGATCCATCAGCAATACCCTCAGGACCAGGCTCCGCGGGCAATACAAGGCCGCTGACAGCATCTTCACCCCTTACCTGATGTACGAGTACTTCAGCAGCCTGGACGGCAAAGGATGGGTGCGCTCGCTGCATTATGCAGGAACTGAGATCAGCCTCGGCGGAGGCCATTCTCTGGATTTCTTCTACATGTACCACCTATACGACAAGGCAGGCCTTGTAGGAGCCTGCCATGTCATCGGAGTCGGTTACAACTTCGTATTCTAGGATTCCTGGTCCTCGACCAGTGATGTCGAAGCGCGGACGGTCACGGTACTGTCGTAGCAGCTGAACATCCTTTCCACTTCCTCTTTCCGTCCCACCTTCGAGAAGAGGCTCACCACCGGCACTATGACAAGGCCCAGCAGCATTGCCAGCACACCGGCGTTGATCGGCGAGGTGAAATAAGGGCTGATGAAAGTCTTGCCCGTGAACGTGCAGTACATACAGCCGCACATGACGGCCACGCCTGCGATGAATGAAGCCCAGACAGATGCGGATGTAGTGCGTTTCCAGTACAGGCCGTAAAGGAACGGGGCCAGGAAGGCTCCAGCAAGAGCTCCCCACGAAATACCCATGAGCTGGGCGATGAATGTCACAGAACTCTTGGCCTGGACAATGGCGATGATCGAAGATACGATGATGAAGAAGAGCACCAGCAGGCGGATGAAGAGAAGCTTGTTGCGCTCGCCGAGACGCCGAGAGTTAGAGCGCATCTTCGCCACAGCCGGGTCAATTATATCCAGTGTCAAGGTGGATCCGGAGGTCAGGACCAGCGAGGAAAGGGTCGACATGGATGCCGAGAGCACCAGGATGATCACTACACCGATCATCAGGTCCGGAAGCGACGCCAGCATGGACGGGACTATACTGTCGTATATAGGCGTACCGTTCGCAGCATACTCAATGCTCTGGCCGTACAGCCGGCCGAATCCACCGAGGAAATAGCAGCCTCCCGCCACAATGATGGCGAAAAAGGTAGAGATGAAGGTACCCTTGCGGATGGCGGCTTCATTGCGGATAGCGTAGAACTTGCCCACCATCTGGGGAAGTCCCCAAGTACCGAGGGAGGTCAGCAGAACGACGCCCAGCAGATATATGGGCTGCGGTCCCAGGAACGACACAAAAGCGCCGTTGAGATTGGGAGCAGCCTCGGACTGTATCTGCGAGAGGCTGGCTACAGCCGCGCTGAAGCCTCCGTTGCC
>JAFZBM010000071.1 GCA_017561765.1 Bacteroidales bacterium
CCACGAGGTTCCGCGCGTGCATGACGCTGCTGTAGGGGCCGAAATACCGGTTCCCATGGGACTTGTCGATGCGCCGGGTGATGAACACCCGCGGGAACTCGTCCCCCGTCACGCAGATCCAGGGATAGGTTTTGGAATCCTTCAGGAGAATGTTGTAGCGCGGCTTGTACTGCTTGATGAGGTTGTTCTCCAGCAGCAGGGCGTCGGCCTCGGTGTCCACAACGGAATACTGCGCATCGGCAATCTTCGACACCAGGATGCGCGTCTTCGTCGTGAGCCGCTCGGGCGGCACGAAATACTGCGCCACCCGCTTGTGCAGGTCCTTCGCCTTCCCCACATAAATCACATTCCCCTCAGCGTCATAATACCTGTAAACGCCGGGGGAATGGGGAAATAGCGCTATTTTCTCCTTGACTGTCACAAACCTAAAGCCTCCTTCACCGCCTCCTCAACCTTATCCCCGCGGAGATCCCGCTTGAGGATCGTCCCGTCAGGACCGAAGAGGATGATGTGCGGGATGGCATCGATGCCGTATGCCTTCGCCGGGATTTCCTGCGCATTGACAATCTGGTTCCAGACGATGCCATATTCCTTGGCCGCCTCGGCGGAATCCTCGGGCTCATCCATGACAGCGACGCTGAGCATGTCGAAGTTGTCCCCATGGTAGGTGTTGTACACATTCACGAGATTGGGCATCTCCTCGAGGCAGGGGCCGCACCAAGACGCCCAGAAATCGACCAGGACATACTTGCCCTTGCCGATGTAATCGGAAAGCTTGACCGCGGAGGTCTCAGGGTTCTCCGGGTCCTGGATGACGACAAAGTCCACGAAGGGAGAACCTTCGCCGGTCCGGGACGTGGCTTCAGCCTTGTTCACGAACTCTTCGCGCATCATTCCTACCACGGGGATGGCCTTGATCTCGTCGGAGAGGCCATCCAGCAACGCGACGATCTCGTCGTAATTGTCCGGCATCATCTGGAGCTGCGTGATGGCATACAGGCCGACGATGTTGTCGGCATTGGCCTTGGCGGCTTCCTTCTGGTATTTGTTGAAGGTGGCCATGGTCTCCTCGTAATAGGCCTCGGCGGCATCCTCGTCCTCGGCGAACTCCGCCATCTTGGCGCGGTAGTCGGATGTGAACTGGTCCATCCACTCATTATAGGCGACAAAGCGCGCCTGCGGGCCCTTCTTGTTGTTAGAAACGGCGGTGCCCGCTTCCGGATCGACGGTAATGGTGGAACCGTCGGACAGGAAGGTCAACTCGGAGTAGCCCGTCCGGAAGACGGCGGGAGCCGTCAGGTCTTTCGGGAGCTCAAACTCGAAACGGCCGTTATGGACGAGAAAGGTGGTGTCCATGATATCCCTATCTGACATCAGGCCCATGGTGACCTCCACGACCTTGGGAGCGTCGTCACTGAACTGGCCCACGACTTTCGTGGTATTGCCGACCTTCGGCGCGCAGGCCGCAAGCAGCAGCGCGGCGGCCAGATACATCAAGTTCGTTTTCATATGCGCTTGTCTTAGAATAAATAACCGATACGATAGCCCACGTGCGGCGTCGCGAAGAACTCGGGCATGCAAAGCAAGTCCGCCCCGGCCGTGAACTCATGGAACCAATGCCGTGCGAAAGCCCTGCGGACGCCCACCACGGGCGAAACGGCCAGTTCGCCGATGCCTTCCTTGGCAAAGGTCAATGTGGTCGGCACACCGATGAACTCGGCCGAATTGCCGGAAGTGTATTTCCCATTCCGGTCCCGCCAGTTCATCAGGAGATAATACCGGGGCTCCAAGGTGACGCCCGGAGACATCCTCGCAGACCACTGGAAATTGTCCAGGCCGCTCCGGAGAATGAAATCCTTGGACACCATACCGGCCCGGGCCACCACGCTCGCCTGCCCGGCGAACGCCCACTCGAACCCGTACTCCAGTCCGGCCCCCAGCGTCGTGGACACCGTATGGTTGTTCTGCGGCCTAACCTGCGCCTGCAGCGAAGCGGCGACAACCAGTGCCACCAGGCATAAAAACACTCGTTTCATCGTCATTACAGTTGTAGATAACATACAAAGATAGTCATTTATTTTTCCTCGTCCTCAAAAATGGCCCGGGATAAAGACAAGATGGATCGAATCCTCAATGTGTGTTTCTTGCTCTTGTTCTGACATAACAAACCCCGAAAGATGTTTGGCTTTCTTTCGGGGGTCATGTCAACCCTGGCGGGTCTTTCTTTTAAGGGATTGCTCCAGATTATTAATCGGCAGGATAGACGTATCCGACGATTTTCTGAAATTTATCAGTATTAAAGGAGTTTCCTTTCCACTCGGTAAAATAGCTATGGTTTACGTATTTTGAGCTATAGTACTCATATAGCGGGACGGTCCCCGGCTTTTGGGTTTTAAAAATGTAGCCGGCAACGCCTTGATAAACATCAGTCGTATAATCCTTTGGTTTCGAACCGACCACATAACTATGGTTAACGTATTTTGAGCTATAGTACCTGTACAAAGGCACTGCATCGGGTTCCGTTGCTGCCGGAAGATAACAAGCCGTCCCCTGGAAATCATCCGTGTTAAAATGCTCGCCTTTCCATTCTCTGAAATAACTATGGTTAACATATTTCGCCGAATAATAGCGGTAGAACGGCTCTACTTTGATCATATTTAGTTTATGAGCGTAAACATAGTTTTCAATAGCATTTTTGACTTGCTGCCTTTTCTGAGGATCCTTAATGAAATAATACAAAGGATAGGTTTCTTTCCAATTGATGTCAGTAAGGTTAGAGTTGTACAAACTCACATTGCTTTCCCACCCTTTAATGTCAATTGTGGTCGGCATCCCTTTTTCCAAGTCATATTGCATGCAAGTCCCTGCTCCTCCATAAAACATGACGAAAAGTTCCTTGTGCTGATTCTCTTTGGCCTTCTCTGTTTGAATGTCAATACTTTGTTCGTATTCTCCTTTTATGCCGACTTTCTTAATGGTCGCACCAAAACCGGCCTTGAGGATCTCCTTTTTTTCGGTTTTATTCGTGGTTTTTTCAATCACACTCCTAAACAATAATCTATATCGACCTCCAATTGAAACATCGGTCAGAACGTGCGTTCCATATCTTTCCACTAAACGAGCCGGGGTTAATCGATCGACATCCTCCAAAAACTCGGGGGTGAGATAGTTAGAGATGCTTTCGACCTCATCATTTATCCGCAGATACTTAAGCGTACGAATCGCATCCAGACTTGCGAAGGAGTATTTCGACGAATACGAGTCTCTGGAATTCAAAAACTGGTTGCCGCTAATACTGCCTGAAAAAACATTATTCCCAACGGAAGCGGAGGCACTTTCCTTATAATCCTTAGTAATTTCTTCAACGTAATCTTCGGCAGTTGCTCCAAAGTACATTTTATCACTTCCATGAATAGGAGTCCCCGTTATCAATCGCTTGGGAAGTTCTTGATAATATCTCTCAACATCCAGAACCGGGTTTCTTACAGACATCGGATTCAGATAGTCCCCCGTGATATCGTACCCATATCCCAAGACATCAAACTGGGCATCTCCTGCGGCACGCGTAATAGGAGACTGGAATTCTTCATTTTCGTTGTCAATTTCGTTTTCGACAATCAATTTGTCGTTACAGGATGCGACGGCTGACAGCAGCACAAGGCATAAAAGGTGTTTGGTTTTCATTAGATAATTAATTAGAATAGTTAATGATAATGCTATATTTTACTGAATATAGTTTTCGTGAAACTTATTAATCGTTATTAGGGAATTAGTATGATTACAGTCCTTTTCGCATAGCGTTTTGTTTTTTGCAAAGTAACGGTTATTTGAGACGGATTGTTGATAACTTTGCATAACACTTTTAAATGCAGCATATTGATTTATAACGAATTACATCAAGGAAAACATAACAGGGAATAACTCCCGACCCTTCTCCTGATAGAAGGACTTGTCACTATCAGATTTCTTTCGAAAACACGGCTAAGAGGAAATCAGAAACGCCAAGCATCAGAAGTGCCAACGCAATTATATAACCATCATTATATAGCAAAGCCGCTGTTATCAGAATAAGGCCGGCCCAATATCGGCGCGATTCGAAAAACAATATTGTCTTTTTGTTCTTGATGAGATCATAGATTTTTGCTACGGCGCTCGGAACGGCCAACAAAGCCGAAGAAACAAAGCCAATCCCTTTTACTGTTTCATTGTCTACGATGCAGGAGGACAATAAAATGCATGCAGCGAGATGGATGATGGCCTCCGAATGTTTACTCAAAAACTCCATAGCATCAGGGATTAATACGATTGATTTTTCCATACTTAATATCCAATTCCCTGGCTATCACGGACGTAGTTGGCGCATAACCGGGGATGATTCCCCTGCACCCGATTAGAAATGATAATTGTTCTTTTTGCATATCGTTTTGTTTTTTGCAAAGTAACGAGGAAAAGAAACGAATTGTTGATAACTACACATAACACTTTTAAAAGTAACTTATTGATTTAGTGCAAACTATCCGTTTTAAATCATAACAGGGAATAACAGTTGTCTCCCCCCTCTCGAGAAACCCCACGAAGTCGTCTCCTCGATGGGCTGGTGGCACAAAAAAACAGGCTGAAGAGTTATCTTTTCTCTTCAGCCTGTTTTCAAATTATGGCGAGCGACCGCCGCGATAATTGCTTGCTGGTTCCTTTTACCAGAAGCACAACTCTCCGCCGACTACATCAAACGCCCAGTCACAAAGAAAGCCCACGTGGTCGGGAACAGAACCATACAAACTCAACACCCACTCTCCATCCAGTCCTCTGAAGGGGAAGGAGAGATATTCCTTCGCGGCACTGAAAGAGATCTGATAAGTCTCACCCGTAATGCCATTCTCGAGAATGGCAAAGAATTTACCCATTGTGTAGGGCGTATAGATATACATGGTATGGTGGGTAGGATCGAACTCTAAACCAAAATAATTCAAACCGCGACGGGGGGTATAGCGGGGGCGACCAACATCCATATCTTCGATATCGCCATTCTCTGTATTAGTATTTCCTCCATCTGGACAATTAACAGTAAACGCATCAGCAGAGAAGAATCCCATGCATCCAATCAAAAATGATAATAGTACTTTTCGCATAGCTTTTGTTTTTTTGCAAAGTAACGATAAATCTACATAATCCGGTGATAACCGATCATAACATTTTTAATCACAAGTTATTGACTAATAACAACTTGTGTTTTCAGGAACCTAACAATGGATAACTTTAGTCCTTTCTCTCGAGAATCTTTACAAACTCATCCCCCCGATGGTCCGGCAGCGCAGCAAAAAACAGCTTGAGACGGGATTTCCGCATGCGCACGGATGCCTCGGTCATGTTTTTCAAGAAACAAACGCTCTTCGCGGGAAAACCGGCAAAAAAGAGAGTGACCAAATCATAATCGACCTTCTTCTCCCGTTTCAGTTCTTCCCGGGCACGTACCATGACATTGTCATAGGAGACATTCAATACGTTTTCCAAAGCAGTATAAAATTCCGGATTCTTTCGGAATAATTCCAGTTGCTTTTGAAATGACTCCACCAGTTCCTCTTTTGAATAATCCCCCACCCGCCTTTCTTTCTGCCGCACATAATCACTGTCCCAGGAGAAGTATGCGTCCGCCAAAGAATTAAGCGACCGAATCTTATCCTTGACATAATGGTCTAAAAGAGAGCGGGAAGCCTTATTCTCGGATTGCAGGTTTTCCAAATCACTGCTGAAATCATGGATTTGTGCCATTCTCTCCAGAATTTCGCGTTTCGCTTGATGCAAACGCCCGGTCAACCAAGCAACTATTCCGACAAGCAGGGTTCCTATCAGCAGAGCAATGAACAGGCGAGATCGTCCTTTTTCTTTCTCCTGTTCCGATTGGTTATGGTAATAACCCTCCATCGCATGAGCAATGGATTGTTCCAATTGTGTGTTGACAAATTTGTATTCAATTGACATCGCCTTCTCGTAAGACGACAAGGCTCTTTTATAATCTTCCCTTTGTTTGAAAAGGCTGGTCTGTGTCAGATAAAAAACGTGACTATCCACTTGAGACGTCATCATTCGCTCGGATGATAAACTGAACTGATCCGCCATTCCCCTCTCACCCTTTTGCTCTGCAATTAATCCAAGATAACCATAATCCTCACTTGAAAGGGGAATTATACCCTTCTCAATAAATGCGGAATAAAGACTGTCCGCTTTATCATACGCCGGTTCCTCTCTGAACAGATACTGTTTGGCCAACAAGCGAGCGGCATATGAATACAGAGCCCCATGCCGTTCAGAATCCGCCATTAATTGGCTCAACAGTTCTTTCGCCGCATCATATTGATTTTGCGCAAGATATTGAGCCGCAATATCAAGTCGACAATAATCAGCCATTAAAGAGTCGCCCGACTGTTTTGCCGCCTCCAATGATTTCTCCGCATAAGTCGTGGCCGACAATCGGTCATAATTCCGGGAATAAATCGCACACAGATGCTGGTCACAAAGACTCTGCATTCGATAATCGCCCAATTCTTCCGCAAGGGGTTCCGCCTCGCGAAAAGCAATCACGGCCATGATATCATTACCGATATTCTGTTGTATACCCCCATAATAAAAGGTGGACTTGAGGTGGTTTATTGAGGGCCCGTGTTTACGATAATAGTCGTATGCAACACGAATTGTGGAATCCTCCATAACCGTGATGCGACATCTATCTTGTGCCCAAGTCAATAAAAGGGCATGGCGTGCCTGAAGAGAACGAGTGGTCAGATTATCGCGATCGATGGCCTTGAGAATCACCAACGCGCTATCGGGAGCCTCGGTGACCAGAGACTCCGCCCGATCCAATGCCTCCTTCGTCCTGTGGGAGACACAAGACGTTACTAACAATAAAACGATAGGAAAAAGTTTCAGATTCATCGTCAATATAGTGGTATCTTCTACACAAAGATAGTCAAGATTTGCGTATCTTTGTGTTAGTATGAACAGAATCCTCACCACTATTTTTGCCCTATTTTTATCTTGCGCCGCTATCTCCGCTCAGGCACAGCGGCCGGCCGATTATGTGAATCCTCTCATCGGCACCGACGGTATGGGCCATACTTTTCCCGGGGCTTGCGCTCCTTTCGGCATCGTTCAGTTGAGTCCGGATACGGATACGATTCCACATAATGTGGGCGGGAGGTATCAGGAGCAGGTGTATGAGTATTGTGCGGGGTATCGGTATGGAGATCCGACGATTGTGGGGTTCAGCCATACGCATTTCAGCGGGACGGGGCATTCGGACTTGGGGGATATCCTGGTGATGCCGGGAACCGGAGAAATCCAGCTTAACCCCGGCACGGCTGACAAGCCGGAGAACGGCTATCGTTCCCGCTTCACCCACGACGGCGAAGTGGCCAAGCCTGGCTATTACGCAGTCACGCTCGCAGACTACGGCATCCGTGCGGAGATGACCGCCACTCCGCGCGTGGGCATACACCGCTACACCTTCCCGGAGGGGGCCGATGGGCACGTAGTCATCGACCTGCAACATGGAATCTATAACTACGACGGGAAGACGCTTTGGGCCGAGATGCGGGTGGTGGACGACCGCCATCTGGTGGGGTACCGGATCACGAACGGATGGGCACGGACGAACTATACCTATTTCGCGGTCGAGCTTTCGCAGCCGATTACGGAATATGGGTACAAAGACCTTGAAAAACCCTTGTATACCGGTTTTTGGCGCCGGTTTGACCTGGAGCACAACTTCCCGGAGATGGCCGGGCGGAAACTGGTCGCCTGGTTCAAGTTCGATACGGCCGCCAGCCCCGTGCTGGAGATGAAGGTTGCGCTGTCGGCCGTGAGCATGGAGGGGGCCCGGAAGAACCTGCGGGCGGAGACGGAGGGGAAGGATTTCGACGCCCTCCGCGCCGAGGCGGCCGAGGCCTGGAACCGCGAGCTCGAGAGCATTCAGGTCGATGGTTCCGAGGACCAGAAAGCGATGTTCTATACGTCCTACTACCACACGATGATCAATCCGTCGGTGTATATGGACGTGGACGGCCAATATAGGGGCCTCGACCGGGAAATCCACCAGGCCGACGGCTTCACCAACTACACCGTCTTCTCGCTGTGGGACACCTACCGCGCCGAGCACCCGCTGCTCGCGCTCATGAAGCCCCAACAGGCCCGGGATATGGCCGTGTCGATGATCCGTCACCAACAGCAGAGCGCCCACGGGATGCTGCCGATCTGGAGCCACATGGGCAACGAAAACTGGTGCATGAGCGGCTACCACGCCGTTTCAGTCCTGTCTGACGCCCTCGCCAAGGGTCTGGACATTCCTGTCGATGAAGCCCTAGAAGCCATGGTCAAGACCTCCAACGTCCGCTATTACGCCGGCCTGGGAGACTACATCGACCTGGGCTATGTGCCGATGGAAGCTTCCGGGACCGCCGCCAGCAACACGCTGGAATACAGCTACGACGACTGGACCATCTGGCGCGCCGCCGTGCGTGCCGGACGGGAGGACATCGCGGCCCGGTACCGCCCTCGCGCACTCAACTATCGACACATTTTCGACCCCTCCCTCGGCTTCGCCCGACCCAAGTACAGCGACGGTCGATGGAAACCCGACTTCGACGTCCGCATGACTTATGACGAGGGTTTCATCGAGGGCAACTCCTGGAATTTCTCCTTCCACGTCCCGCAGGACGTGTACGGCGACATCGACCTGATGGGCGGCGACAAGGCGTTCATCCGCAAACTGGACGTCCTCTTCGGGGAAGACCTCCCGGAAATCTACTACGCTGACAACGAAGACATTACCGCGGACTGCCTTATCGGCGGCTATGTCCATGGCAACGAGCCCTCGCACCACATCCCCTACCTCTACGCCTGGACCTCCGAGCCCTGGAAAACGCAGTACTGGCTCCGGGAAGTCATGGACAGCAAGTACCGGAACGACATCCGCGGCCTCGGCGGCAATGACGACTGCGGCCAGATGAGCGCCTGGTACATCTTCACCGCCCTGGGCTTCTACCCCGTCTGCCCTGGCACCGACGAATACGTCATCGGCGCCCCCTACCTCCCGTATCTGAAGCTCACCCTCCCGAACGGCCGGACCTTCGAAGTCAAGGCCCCCCTCGTCAGCGACCGCAACCGCTACGTCAAGGAAGTCCGGCTCAATGGCAAACCTTACACAAAGCTCTATCTCACCCACTCCGACATCCTCGCCGGTGGAACGCTGGAGTTCGTCATGGCTTCGAAGCCTAACAAGAAACGTGGCCTCAAGCCCGCGGACAAGCCCTATTCAATGACAGACGGGCAATAAAAAAAACACTCTCCCGAGTTTCGGGAGAGTGCCTTTCATTAGCTAGATCGCTGGATTAGCGGCGCTCGCGGTCATCGCGACGGTCGCGACGGTCACGG
>JAFZBM010000072.1 GCA_017561765.1 Bacteroidales bacterium
AGGACCCAGGGCAGGAAGGCCAGGGCCTGCATCTTGGTATTATGTCCTACCTGGATGATTTGAATGTTGTAGGAGCAGAACGTGACGGCGACGGCGCCGAATGCCGCCACCAGCGGATGCACCCCGAAGGCCAGGAACAACAGGAACGCTCCCAGCAGCGAGATGAAGAAATAGGTGGCGGGGCGCTTTCCCAGAAGCAGGAAATCATATATCTTCTGCGTCCAGTCCCCCTTGGTGGAACTCTGGATCGACGCCGTGGGCATGCCGCTGAACATGGAACCGGTCCACGCCGCCGGCTCACCGGGGTGCGCCTTGTCCCACATCTGCTTTTCGTGAGCCATCCCCTGCCAGCCGGAAATGTCGCTCTGGTTTACCACCTTGCCCCCCAGGACCTCCGGCACGAACGCATAAGACAGCACCAGAAATCCCAGCACCAGGCCCAAACATATCAACAGATTCTTCATAACACGCTAAGCTAAAAACTGTTCCACCCACTCACGGTCCACTTTCACAAGCCCCTGGAGACCGGCGCTTATGCCGGGATTGCGGCGCACGATGCCGCAGCAGTCCTCATAGACGTTGAAGCCTACCGACAGCAGCTGCATCGCTCCGGCGTCAGGGTAAGTGAAAATAATGTCATTATCCGCACCCTCAAGGCGCAGGAACTTGAGTTCCACCGCCTTGCCGAGTTCCTGCCGGGTTACGAACTTGCAGAATTCAAGGGGCACATCGTCAAGCCCCGCATCAAAAATCTTGACTTTCTCTATCAGCGAACCCACATCCGGCACCAGCCGCCCCTGCATTTCATCCAGGCCCTCGACGGCAAGCCGGCGGTCGGACAAACACACCAGAAGACGGGAGTCGCGGTAGATGACAGGACCGCCGATCAGCTCCCTGCAGCCGCAGGAAGGGCATTCCCGAATGAAAATGCTGCCGTCCTTGACCTTTTCTTTCAGGGACGGTTCGGTACGGGCGTCTATCATCTTGTACGCCGTGGCTTCGTAGGAAGCACCGCAGCGGGAACAGCGGAAAGGCATGACGGCTGAAACGGAACTCATAATACGGAGGCTAGTTTTTCGGTTAAAGCGAGGCGGGAATACTCCGACACATCACCCTCAAGGGGTCCGTCTTCACCGGCGAGATGCCGTTCCCAGGCAACGTCGATATAATTTCTCAAGGGCTCCACCCTGTCCCATCCGTACATTACTCCGGATCCGGTGGACGCAAGCATCTGCGCCGCCGCGCCTCCTTCCTGACCTATTCCGAGCACCGGACGGCGGGCCGCCATATACTCGAATATCTTGCCCGGCAGCGCCTTTGCATATTCAGGCTCGTCGCGCAGCGGGAGCAGCAGCACCGAGGCCGACTGCTGAAGTTCAGTTGTCTTGATATGAGGCAGATAGCCCAGGTTCTCCACGTTCCCTTCAAGGCCGCGGGCTTTGAGGGCCTCGATAATCTCGGTATCCGTTTTCCCCGCCAGACGTATCTTCAGCTGGTCTTTGAATGCGCGGTCTTCGGAGCATTTGCGCGACAGCACATCCCACAGGCGCAGGGGATTGCCGTCGGAAGCAAACAGCCCCGTATGCACCAGGCTGAACTCGTTGCGCGGCAGCGGCTGGGGGAATTCCGCGAAGTCCTCGGTATCGAAACCGTTGGTAATCAGGTGCACCGGCGTGGACGTGCGCGCCTGGAAATCGTCACGCACGGGCGCGGACACCGCAATCACGGCATCGGCTTGGTCGAGCACCTTCTGCTCCATCCTGCGGTGGATGGCCGCAGTCCAGGGGAACAGTCCCATGTGCTTGAAGTAGTGCATCTCCGTCCAGGGATCCCGGAAATCGGCAATCCAGCGCACTCCCGTGCGACGTTTGAGCCTCCGGCCTATAAGATGCATCGAATGCGGCGGACCGGTGGTAACCACCGTATCTACCGGATTCTCCTTCAAATACTTGCGCAGGAAGCGCACGCTCGGGCCAACCCATCCCGCCCGAGGGTCGGGCACGAAGAGATTGCCCCTCAACATCACCACCAACCTCTGCTTGAGCGTCTTTTTCTGCTGGTTCAGCGGGTTCACTCCGGCTCCCTTGTCGCCGGCGCCGAAGAATTTGTGGTAGATGGCATAAGGCTCGCTTATGTGTCTCTTGAGCACAGTGATGTCCTCAGGGACCTCCGAAAGCAGGCTCTCGTCTATAGCCAGCTGCTCAGGATTCTCCGGGGTATAGACCACTGGCTCCCATCCGAAGCGGCGGAGGTACTTGGCGAACTTGACCCAGCGCTGCACCCCGCTGCCTCCGGTCGGAGGCCAATAGTAGCTGATTATCAGGACCTTCTTCATCGCCTGTAGCCCTGAATGTTCGCCTTGACGGTCTCCCAGTCGTAATAGGGGCCGCTCACGCTTTCCAGATTGCGCAGCGCCCGCTCCTGCTCCTGATAGAGGAACTTGACCAGCACGCGGCCGGCGCGGTTGCGGTAGAATATCATCTGCAGGTTGGAACCCATGCTGAGTTCGCGCCAGCACCACCAGCGGGTTTCGACTTCATCGAACGGGATGCGGCTCCCGGGGCCTTCGACACCCAGGCATGCGCAGAGCATCAGCAGGGGATAGTCGTGACCGAAGCGCAGGTCGGCGCGGTACTCCCCTCCTGCAATGGCCTCGTCGGCCTTGGCCACTATATCGTCCAGCAGCAAATGTGCGCTGTCAAAGCGCTCGAAACCCACCTCGGCGCAGCTGCCGTAGCGGGCGAACTGGTCGTTCCCCTCGGCTACACAGAAGCGGTATAGATATTCGAACTGCATCTGAGGGAGTATGCGTTCCTCGATGTCCCAGCAGCCGCTGATCGTAGCGGTGCGGTAGAGAGCATGGTTGAATACATCAAGACTGGGAATCAGGGCGCGGGCGGCATCGGGGTCGGTAAAGAACTGACGGAGTATGTAGGTGCTGTCGCAGGGAGCGTCCCACAGATGCTCATACAGGGGTTTTGCAAGTTCCTTGCAGATGGGGAGCCTGTGGCCGGTGTCGGAGATGTAGTCCATGAACCTCTCGCCCGTATCGAGATACCATTGCGTCCTGGGACGGTCGGCGGATACGGCATTGGTGAAGGCGTTCATGCTGATGATGCTGCGCTGCACCGTGCTGGCTATGGCCCTGATGCAGGGCGTTCCCTTGAATACCGCAGGGAAGCGTTTTACCATGCGGTGACCCATGTCCCGGTGCTCCCTCACGCCACGCTGCGAAAGACGTCCGTCCATGCCGTTCCAGGCTTCGAGAACCTCTGCGGTCTGCTGCATCGCATCGCGCCCGCCGGGGCTTAGGATTCCCAGGCTGTCGGCCTTGTGCAGCACGTCGAGTATGAGGACATAGTATTTGTCTCCCCAGGAGTGGCGGCTGCCGTGACGGGCGTAATGGCTGATATAGAAGGGTTTGTAGCCCGCCGGCGGCGGAGTGTCGCGCAGGTCGCCGTGGTGATAGGTGTAGTTGTTGTTGCCCGCACGGGCTATGTCCTCCCGCAGGGCGGCCTCCAGCTCCGGAACATGCTTCCAGGTCTGGGCGGACGCCGCGGCTGCGGCACAAAGCGCCAGGACTATAATAAAGAATCTTTTCATATCAGTCTTTATCGGCCCCTACCTCGGCCTTGAGCTTGCGCAGAAGGTCGAAGGCCTGCAGGGGTGTCATGTTGTTGAGATCGGCGGCCTCAAGCTGCTCCTTGACGGAGCCGAGGGTCGGGTCGTCGAGCTGGAAGAAGGACAGCTGCACGCTGCCGTCGTCGGCCGTGACCTTGGAGATGGCGTCGGCGTTCTTCTCGCGGCGCTCCAGCTCGCGCAGCGTCTTTTCCGCCGATTCTATGACTTCGCGGGGCATTCCCGCCATGCGGGCCACGTGGATTCCGAAGCTGTGGGCCACGCCTCCCCTCTCGAGCTTGCGCAGGAATATCACGTCGTGCCCCTCTTCCTTGACGGAAATATGCCAGTTGTGCACGCGCGGGAAGCGGTTTTCGAGGTCGTTCAGCTCGTGGTAGTGAGTGGCGAAGAGAGTCTTGGCGCCATGCCCCTTCTGGTGCACATACTCGATGAGGGCGCGGGCGATGGACATGCCGTCGTAGGTGGACGTGCCGCGGCCTATTTCATCCATCAGCACCAGCGAGCGTTCGGAGAGATTGTGCATAATCATCGCCGTTTCGAGCATTTCCACCATGAAGGTGGACTCGCCCCGGGAGATGTTGTCGGTGGCACCGACTCGCGTGAAAATCTTGTCGAATACGCCTATGCGGGCCTGCGACGCCGGCACCCAGGAACCTGTCTGCGCCATGAGCACGATTAGGGCCGTCTGGCGCAGGAGGGCGGATTTGCCGGCCATATTGGGACCCGTGAGCACCATTATCTGCTCCTTGCGGCTGTCCATAGAAATGTCGTTGGGGACATATTCCCCGCCCGGACCCATCATGGTTTCGATCACCGGATGACGACCTGCCTTGATGTCGAACGACAGCGACTTGTCCATTACCGGACGGCAGTAGTTCCTGTCGATGGCCTGGCGCGCAAAGCCCTGGAGCACGTCGAGGGTGGAGATGACGCGGCAGTTGGACTGTATGTCCCTGATGCGTTTGCGTATATCCTCAACTAGCGCTACATACAGCTGGGACTCAAGATTATAGATGGAGTCTTCGGCCGTGAGGATACGGTTCTCGTACTCCTTCAGCTCCTCGGTTATGTAGCGTTCCGCCGACACCAGCGTCTGCTTGCGCACCCACTCCGGAGGCACCTGGTCGCGGAAGGTGTTGCGCACCTCGATGTAGTAGCCGAAAACGTTGTTGTAGCCTATCTTGAGGGAGCTTATGCCCGTACGTTCAATCTCGCGCTGCTGCATCTGCTGCAGGTATTCGCGTCCGCCACGGGATATGGCGCGCAGCTCGTCCAGCTCCTTGCTCACGCCGGTGGCGATGACGTCGCCCTTGCCCAGCTGTACGGCGGGATTTTCGGTCATGGTCCCTTCGATGCGCTGCAGCAGGGGATCGGTGTCCTTGAGGCCCTTGAGAAGCTTGTCCATCGCGGCGATGCCGGTGCCGTCGCAGAGCGTACGCACGGGAGTCATCTGCCGCAGCGAGCGCGCCAGCTGCATCACTTCGCGGGGGTTTATCTTGCCGGTGGCGGCGCGGGCGGTGATGCGGTCGAGGTCGCCTATGTCGGAAATGCGCTCCTGAATCTCCTGCAGGGCCTCTTCGTTGTCATAGAAGAACTGAACGATGTCGTAGCGGCCCTCGAGGGTGGGAATGTCCATGATGGGCAGCGACAGCCATTCGCGCAGCAGGCGGCTTCCCATGGGGGATGCGCAGCGGTCAAGGACGTCCACCAGGCTCGTGCCCTCGGTACCTGCGTTGCTCTGGAAGATTTCCAGGTTGCGGAAGGTGAAGCGGTCCATCCAGACGAAGCTGCCTTCGTCGATGCGGCCTATGCTGCAGATGTTCTTGAGGCCGGTGTGATGTGTCTGCTCAAGATAGAAAACCAGGGCCCCGGCGGCCTGGACGGCGAGGGGATAACGGTCGATGGCGAAGCCCTTGAGGCTCTGGGTGCCCATCTGGCGGCAGAGTTTCTCGGTGGCGGCGTCCTGCACGAAAGCCCATTCGTCGAGGGCGGTTATGTAGAAGTCGGGGTATTTTTCCCGGACCTGGCGGAAGATGTCCCTCTGGACAACGAGTTCCTTGGGGCGGAAGCTGTAGAGGAGGGTGGAAATATATTCTATCCCTCCCTGGGCCACCTTGAACGTACCGGTGGAGGCGTCGAGGAAGGCGGCTCCGCACTGCATGCCATCGAATGACAGGCCGGCGAGCCAGTTGTGCTCCTTGCCCTCGAGCATGGTTTCCCCGAAAGCCACGCCGGGAGTCAGGATTTCCGTCACACCGCGCTTGACCAGTTTCGACTGGGCAAGTTTGGGGTCCTCGAGCTGGTCGCAAATGGCGACTTTGTAGCCGGCGCGGACAAGTTTCGGAAGATATGTATCGATGGCGTGGTGGGGGAATCCGGCCATGGGGGTGTCGCCCTTATCGCCGTTGGAGCGGCGCGTAAGCACGATTCCCAGAACCTTGCTCAAGGTTACGGCATCGTCCGAGTAACACTCGTAGAAGTCACCCACGCGGTACAGCAGCAAGGCCTCAGGATGCTGTGCCTTGATGGAGAAATACTGCTTGAGCAGCGGGGTATCTTCCAGGGTTTTTGCCATAGTTTTCAAAGATAGCGTTTTTTGGCGAAATTGGCAAAACCACCGGTGTGGGTGAAAGCAGGCCCCTCCCACTCACTGCTGCGTGGGCGCAGACGGTCTGCCGTCAGCAGATCACCGCCGGGCAGCCAGCTCATTGGAGTGTCGTTTGGTGGTATTATACGATTTTATCTGTCGATCCGTTTCCACAGGCGCCACATAAGGGCACCCCAGGCCAGGAACAGCAGCAGGTAAACCCAGAAAGGAAGGCGGGCGGTGAAAGTGTCCCAGTTCAGGGTTTTCTGGTAATCGGGGATGTCGGCGTAGTAGTACGCGCCGGCGCCGAAGTCCAGGTCGGGATTCAAGCCCAGGCCGTGGATCATTATGTACACCGCCGCCGCCAGCACAAGTGCGCCGACCAGCACCGCCGCTACGCTGCCCACCGACAGCCGCCGACGTGCGTCCTCCGCTGTAACCAACCCTTTCATCTTAGTCGAGCGTCGGTATGGGGAACACGGCTCCGGAGAGCAGGAACCAGACCATCGCGAAGGTCAGGACAATGTTGAATACCTGCCCGACAATATAGAGCCACAGAGGCTTGCCGCCCTTCATCTGGCGGGCTATATCGCGGAAGTTGGTGTCCAGGCCGATGCTCACGAAGGCCAGCACGAAACACCAGTTCTTGTACTGGTCGAGCACACCGTTGACCGCTTTAACCTGATCGGCGCCGGCCAGTGGAAGCACCACGAATGAAGCTATCAGCGATGCCACGAAGAAACCTATGATGAACTTGGGGAAGCGGGTCCAGATCTCGCCTGCACCCACTTTCTGGCCGTTCTTCTTGTCCACGCGGGTCGCGAAGAACAGCGCCACGAAGAAGGCGATAAAGCCGATGAGGATGTTCTGTATCATCTTGACCAGCACTGCGGCCTTTTCCGCCTCTCCGCCCAGCACCGATCCTGCCACGGCAACGGCGCCAGTACTGTCGACCGTGCCGCCTATGAGCGCGCCGCCCATAATTGGAGTCATGCCGCAGGCCTTGATTATCACGGGCTCGAGTACCATCATCAGGACGGTGAATATAATGGAGATGGAAATGGTCATCGTAAGGTCATCCTTCTTGCAGCCAGATGCAGCGCCCGAAGCGATGGCAGCCGAAGTACCGCAGACGCTCGTTGCCGACGCCATTGTAATAATCAGCGGCTTGTTGTCCATCTTGAGCACGCGCGTACCGAACCACCACATAAACAGAATCACCACGGGCGTTACAACCCACGCAATCCCGAGACCGTAGAGGCCGAACTTGGCGATGTTGGAGAACAGCACGGAGAAACCCATTATCACAAGCCCCGTCTTTATGTAGAATTCTGTGCGGACGGCGGGCTTGAGCCATTTCGGCGTGCCTATGGTATTGGAAATCAGCATGCCCACTATCAACGCCCAGAAAGCCCATTCAAGATAGCGGTTCAGGGTGAATTCGGCGCTGATGAGCCTCACCACCACCGACAGCAGGAACACACCGATGAACGCCGGGATGAACTTGCTGAATTTCTCGCCCGTGAGCTTCGCACCCACCGCGAACATCACTCCCAGCACGCACAGCGTGAGCAGACCTTTGAGCCAGAAGGCTCCGGAAGCAAGCTGCTGTCCCAGAGGCACAACCTTGGCTGCGGCGGCCCCGGTGACGGTCTCGCCCCAGGTCCAGGTTTTGAACTTGAGGGCAGAAAAATCAAACCATCCGGTAAGCACCGCTACAAGTCCTGCCGCAATGATAATGAATCCTATCCATACTGCCAGCCAGTCTTCGGTATGCAGGAGCTTTGAAGAATTTTTTGTCATAAAACAAGGTTTAGCATTAACTTTCAAAGATAGTAATTATTTCCAAGAATCGGAATGTACCAGCATTTCCGAAAGAATCCGCAAATTTTATTTAAAAATCAGCAAAAACAGCCTTAGAATATTGCCGGATGCGTATTATCTGTATATGTTTAGTGCTCTATGAAAACGGAAAAACAACTGGTGGGAGTCCGGGGAGAGGCGGAAGCGTGCTCCTATCTGACAGGGCTCGGGCACAGGATACTGCGCCGGAACTGGCGGGCAGGACACCTGGAGCTGGATATAATCACCCTGCAGGGGCGAATACTGCATTTCGTGGAAGTGAAGACGCGCCGTGGAGGCTCGGGCGTAGCCCCCGAAACCAAGGTGGACAGGACAAAGCGCGAGCGGCTCGTGCGCGCCGCCAACGCCTTCCTGAACGCTCGGGACAGGGCCTGCCTCCCCGCCGACCTCGAGGTTCAGTTTGACATCCTCACAGTAGTTTTTGAAGAGCCCGTCCCCGTAGTCGAGTATTATCCGCAGGCCTTCATTCCAATGTACGTTTGAGAGCTACAGCAGGCTGGTGATGAAGATCAGCAAGATTACGGGCGGAATTATCCACCTCACGAGGAAATAGAAGACATTGAATATCTTTCCGCTGAAACTCAGGGTGCCGTTGTTGGTGAATTCTTCCCGCACGTCGACCTTGCTCATGCGCCAGCCCACGAAAATCGTGAACGCCAGCGCGCCGAGCGTCATAAGGATATTCGAGCATACATAATCGCAAAGGTCGAAAATCTTGAGGCCGAACAGTTTAATGCCTCCAAGGCAGCCGAACGACAGGGCGCATACCGACCCTAGCAGCAGGCCCGGAATCAAAAACAGCAGCACCGCCTTCCAGCGTTTGCAGTGGAACTGCTCCACGGCATGCTCGACGCACACATCGAACAAGGATATCGATGACGTGAGCGCCGCCATCAGTATGGAAAGGAAGAATACGAAGGTAGCGACCGCGCTCAACACCGGGGCCTCAACTCCCATGCTGGCAAATATATACGGCAGGGTTTCGTACACCAGCGCCGGTCCCGCCCCCGGTTCCAGCCCCGAGGCGAATACCGCAGGCATGATTGCAAAAGCGGCTATCAAGGCAAAGAAGGTGTCGGACACCGATGTCCAGAATCCCGACTTTACTATGCTGTCGCCTTTCTTCATGAACGAAGAATAAATCAGAACGGTTCCCACTCCAAGCGACATGGAATAGAAGGCCTGGCCAAGGGCGCATGCCCATCCGGTAGCATCCAGCTTGGAGAAATCGGGATGCACTATATAACGGATTCCCGCCGAGGCTCCGGGCAGGGAGACGGAATAAGCCACCAGCACCAGCATAAGCACGAAGAGGATGGGCATGGTAATCTTGGTAAACTTCTCTATCCCTTTCTTTATGCCTCCCTGCACTATAATTGCCGTAGCGACAAAGAATGCGACGAACACCGCTACGGACTCAAACGGAGAAGCGGCCATTACCGAAAACACCCCTACGGCCTCTTCGGGGCGCCCGAGTGCGAGTCCTCCGGACAGCGAACGAAGCATGAAATCCAGCGACCAGCCACCCACTACACAATAGTACGAAATGATGATGAAACAGGCCACGACGCACATTATTCCCACCCACTTCCATTTACTTCCCGGAGCCAGCTTGCAAAAAGCGCCGTAAGCACCGCTGCGTGCGCGGCGCCCGACCAGCGACTCGCATAGGAAGCAGGGCAGCGCAATGAAAAGGCTGCAAACGATATAGGCCACGATGAAAGCGCCTCCTCCATGCTCCCCCACCATATAAGGGAAACGCCATATATTGCCGAGTCCGATTGCAGACCCGGCCATGGCCAGAATGAATGTGAGGGAACTGCCGAATTGCTCCCGCTTGGAAGGTGCTGTCATCTGCTAACGGCGTTCGTAGATGGAGAATTCGAAGGTATAGCCCGTTTCAGGGTCGGTGTGCATCTCGGAAGTGCTGACACGGCGCCAGACTGCGGGATCAATCTGTGGGAAAAACACATCGGCGCCCGGAACGACAGTATGCACGTGGGTGATATACAGGCGGTCCATCATGGGCAGGGCAGCACGATACACCGACGCGCCGCCCATCACGAAGCACTTGTCCTTCCCCGCCGCGGCCGCCTCGCTGAACGCCTCGTCGAAAGAATAGACGCAGGTCACCTCGGGGATGGGCTCGCCGCCGAGGTTCAGCACTATGTTCTTCCTCCCCTTGAGCGGGCGGAATGGCAGCGAGAAATAGGTGGTACGGCCCATTATAACGGGATATCCGGAAGTTACTTCCTTGAAATACTTGAGGTCTTCGGAGATATGCCAGGGGAGATCTCCCTTCACACCTATTCCGTTGTCGTCGGCAATTGCTACTATAAGGCACTTAAGCATGACTGCAGGGTGTTTTATGGTATATTTCATACGGCCACGGGCGCTTTGATGGCGGGCCAGGGGTCGTAGCCTTCCAGGGTGAAATCCTCATAGCGGAAGTCGAACAGGCTCTTCACTTCGGGGTTGAGTTTCATCACAGGCAGGGGACGGGGCTCGCGGGAGAGCTGCTCGGCCACCTGGTCGAAGTGGTTCAGATAGATGTGAGTATCGCCCGTGGTGTGGATGAACTCGCCCGGCTGAAGACCGCACACCTGCGCGAGCATCATCGTCAGAAGGGCGTAGGAGGCGATATTGAACGGCACGCCGAGGAAAGTGTCGGCGCTGCGCTGATAAAGCTGGCAGCTCAGGCGTCCGTCGGCCACGTAGAACTGGAACAGGCAGTGACAGGGCGGAAGGGCCATCTTGTCAATATCTGCCGGATTCCAGGCGCATACCAGCATGCGGCGCGAGTCGGGATGATTCTTGATCAGGTCGATAACCTGCGACAGCTGGTCTATGCTGCGTCCGCCGGGAGCCTCCCAGCTGCGCCACTGATGTCCGTACACCGGGCCCAGGTCGCCGTTTTCATCGGCCCACTCATCCCAGATGGAGACTTTGTTGTCATGCAGGTACTTGATGTTGGTGTCGCCCGCGATGAACCACAGAAGTTCGTGGATTATGGAGCGCAGGTGCACTTTCTTGGTGGTGAGCAGGGGAAATCCTTCGGAGAGGTCGAAGCGCATCTGGTAGCCGAAAACGCTTTGCGTGCCGACTCCCGTCCTGTCGGTCTTGATCACTCCGTGCTCGCGTATGTGACGCAGAAGGTCGAGATATTGTTTCATAATTTGTCGAGGAATGCCAGAACTTTTTCGGTAGGGGCGTCTTTCATCAGCACCCGCTTGGAAGAGTCCAGAAGGTAAAGCGACGGTATGGCCCTGATATCGTAGGCGCCGCTGTCGCGCAGGGAGAAGGTATAGTCGTACCCGTTGATCCAGCTCGACGGGTAGTTGGGCGAGTAGTCGCGCCACTTGGCGACCTCCTCGTCTATGTAGATGTTGACCACCGCAAGTTTCTTGTCGGCAATGAACGACTCCATGTATCCGCGAGACATGACATCTTTAATTATGCCCTTGCAGGATTCGCATCCGGGATTGCTGAAGAACAGCATGATGTAGTCGGCATGAACCGAATAGAGCGAGCTCTGGTGCCCTTTAACGTCCTTGAATTTTATATCAGGAACTTTCTGCCCGAAGGGGTTGGTGCGGCACATCTTCAGCTCGTGGCGATATGCGGTGCGCATGTCTTCACGGGTGAAGGGGCTGCCGGCCATGGCCTCCACGAAAGGCAGATAGAGATCTTCGTCGCGCAGGGGGGAGTTGGGGTCGTAGAGATAGTGGGACACCATTTCCGTCAGGCGCAGATAGGTATGGGCGGTGGTGTCCTGCTTCTGGCGCGCTTCCAGCTTTTTGAACAAATTTTTTACGCTCCTCTGGGCATGATGGAGCGGAGCAAGGTCGTCAGGTGTGGAAAGGGCCTTTACGTTTGAAAGAATCTGTATATAATTGGCCAGGGCCTGCTCGACGGAATCGTCGCTCACGCCGAGTATGGACTTGGGGGTCGTGATGCCGTCTGCGCTGAGAAAAGCATCCCAGTAATGGTCCAGCAAATACTCTTGTTCCAGTTCGGGACTGTTGCCGTAGATACTTGGAATAGAGATGGTCGGGAACACGGCTGAAGGCGCTTCCGCCGGCTCCGGAGCCTCGCCCGCAGGCTTGGCGAAAAAGGCCGATTCGGCGGGGGCGACCAAATCTTCCTCAGCATTGCCGGGATTGGATGCATGTCGTCCGCCGCAGGCCGCCAGACCAAGGCTCAGCACAACTGCGATGAAGTACGAAAATCTTCTCATATCTCACAAAGATAACAAAACTTAGTTTGATTTGTCAAAGGATTGTTTTATTTTGCGGAACAAAATTGGTCAAACTATGAAAACGCTTCTGTCTTTTTTGCTTCTGGCGTCCGTCGCCTCTCACTCCCCTTCCGACAGCTTGCTTCTGGTCAGTTGGAACGTGGAAAATTTCCTTGATTACCGCTCCGACACCACCGGGCGCCATACCCGCAGCCGTTTCTACAACAAGTGTAATGCCGTGGCCAAGACCCTGCTGTTGATAGGCGAGCGCTTCGGACGCCTTCCCGACGCCGTGGCGCTGCTGGAAATCGGCGACCGCTTCGTGCTGGACCGGCTGCTGCAAAGCACGCCCCTCCGCAAACTCGATTACGGAATAGTTCACTATGAGTCCCCAGACCGGCGCGGCATCGACTGTGCGCTGCTGTTCCGAAGGGGCTCGCTCAGGCTTCTTCGATCGGAAGCTGAACATTTATGGGACAGTACTTTGTCTCCACCGGAACTGATGCGGACCAGGGATATTCTGCTGGCGGAATTCGAGGGGCTCGACATACTTGTCAACCACCATCCTTCAAAGGTTGGCGCTGACTCGGAGCGGCGAAGGAACATAGCGATGCGGAGGATGTGGGGGATAATTGATTCGCTGCAGACGGCGGGGCATGCGTGCGTGCTGGCCGTAGGGGATTTCAACGACGATGTGTGGGGACGGCCCGACGCCAAGGGAACCATAAAGTACAACGGTGCGTGGGAGAAGATCGACGGCTATTTTGCCCGGGGGCTGGTGGTGCGGGAGAGGGTGTTCGACGACCCGCTTCTTTCCGAGCCGGACAAGGCCTTCGGAGGCACCAAGCCGCGGCGCACCTTTTCCGGACCCCG
>JAFZBM010000073.1 GCA_017561765.1 Bacteroidales bacterium
TCCCCTTCCGGTTCTTGGGCTCATGTCCGACGACAATCTTCCTGTTGCCGCCGAGCGGGGCGACCTGTTCCGCGTCATGACTGCGCGCTGCCTTGACCTTCTGTCCGAAGCCGGCGGCGAGAAGGGCTTCGTAGCAATGATAGAGGGATCCTGCATCGACGACTGGCTGCACGCCAACCGCATAGACCTCGCCATGGAGGAGACTCTCGATTTCGACCGAACCATAGGCGACGTCCTGAAATGGGCGGAGAAGGACGGGCATACTCTTGTGATTGTTACCGCCGACCATGCCACAGGCGCCCTCACCCTTCAGGACGGGAATATAGAGGAAGGACGCATAGGCGTGGAATTCGGCAATGAAGGACATAACGGTATCATGGTTCCCTACTATGTCTGGGGCCCCGGTTCCGACGCTTTCGGCGGAACGCTCGAAAATATCGAACTCAGCAGACTCATAAGTTCCTTCATAAAATGACACTCAAGCGCCTCATATTGCTATTGTCCGCTGCCGTCCTGACGGCGGTTGGATGCAGTATGCGGCCTGATTACTACGAATTTACGCTTGAGGCTACTGCTGACTGCGAACCGGCAACCCGTACCAGCTATGAGGGCGACAAAATCTTTTCCTGGACGGCCGGCGACAAGATTTCGGTAATCTTCAACAACGGCAGCAGCGACAAATTCTTCACACTGACAGCCCAAAGCACCGGCCCCACCAGCGTTTTCAAGGGAAGCGTGCCCAACGGCTATGTCCTCGGCGCCTCCGACGGCAATCAATGGGCCCTCTACCCCGCCGACGAACACACGTATGAGGGTGGCGTCATTTCATTTCGCCAGAGACCCGATGTAGATTTTACGACAAGCGGATTCTCCGCCAACATTCCAATGGCGGCCCTCGGCGAAGGCGGCAGCTTCGTGTTCAAGCCCATGTGCTCCGTGGTCAAGTTCACCTTCACGGGTCTTGCTGTTTCCAAAGTCAACTTTACGGTAACCGCCACTAACACGCACGCCCTCTCCGGGCTCTTCCCCTGCGTAAACGGCGGCTTCCTGCTGAGCTGGTACGCCAAATACGCCAAGGAAGGGAGCCCCGACCGCACTATTTCTTTCACTGAAAACGTCAGCGACGGGAAGGCAGTGTTTTACGTGCCTATTCCCGGCTGGGACGGCGCAGGGTTCATACCGGTTATCACCCTTACCGATGCAGCCACCGGTAACGTATTATACAACAGAACGGCAAAGCAAGGTCTCCCCTCCTCTGCAACCGCATCGCTCGGCCGGATAGTGGTGCTGCCGGAAATCAATCTTTCCGATGCTCCGCCGTCGGAAGCCACTACGCTTACCTATACAGGAAGCGATGAAATAATCCTGAACCCGGAAAGGGGCTTCTACAAGGCGGTTGAGTACCATAGCGCTTCCGATACTCCGCTCAAGGCCAGCAAAATAGCATCAGTACGAGCCGAGGGCCGCTCGCTGATATTGCTGGAATATTATCTTACGGACTTTATGGAGTCCGACATATCATCCGCTTACCTCTCTCTCATCGAGAAGAGTCTGCAGAATCTCCGCAGCGGAGGGGCAAAATGCATTCTCCGCTTCGCCTACAAGAACGGACACGCCGATAAAGACCATCCGTGGGATGCCACCGAAACCTGGGTAATGAGGCATATCCAACAACTCAAGCCGTTGTTCACGACATACTCGGACGTGATTTTCGTGCTGCAGGCGGGCTTCATAGGCTCCTGGGGAGAATGGTACTATACCGACAACTTCATCATGAGCCCGTCGTCCACCAGCGACTATGCCCCCCGCAAGAGAGTGCTGGAGGCGCTGCTGGATGCAATGCCTGCAGACCGCCAGGTCCAGGTGCGTACGCCCAAATTCAAGATGAAACTGGTGGGCAGCGCGCCGCTAAGCAGGTCGACCGCCCATAACGGCAGCAATGCCGCAAGGGTCGGCGCCCATAACGACTGCTTCGTGGCAAGCGGATCAGACCAGGGAACTTTCAACAACGACTCGGAGCGCAGTTTCTGGGCTTCCGACACCCGCTATACCATCATGGGCGGCGAGACTTGCGCCCTAAGCGACCAATGCCACTGCGAAGCGTACGGAAGCAATCCCGGCACGCTTTCCGAGCTTTCCACATACCACTGGACCTACCTGCACGACGGTTACAAGCAGGAAGTGCTGAACCGGTGGAAGGAAGAAGGCTGCTTCGACCTTATCGACAAGATGCTCGGCTACCGCCTTGTTATGAAAGACGCATCTTTCGGAGCGGCACGGGCCGGGGAGAACATGAGTATCACCCTGCACCTTCGCAACGAAGGCTGCGCAGCACCCATGAACCCGCGCCCCGCATATCTGGTGCTTACCCGGACCTCCGGATCCGTGCTGGCACAATGGGAGCTGGGATCCGATCCCCGCTTCTGGGGCCCGGACGACGGAGAAATTACCATCAACAAGACAATACAACTGCCCGCCGGCATTTCCGGTGAGGTCAAACTGCATTTGTACCTCCCTGACGCAAGCGGCACTATAGCGTCCGACCCGCGTTTCGCCATACGCTTTGCCAACGATGGTATGTGGGACGATGCCACGGGCTATAACACCATATATAAATTCAACTTATGAGAATTCGTTACCAGGCCCCCGACTCAGTCACTACAGCGGTTCTGCTCGCGGAATTGCTGTCGCAGTCCGGCGTAAACGGCTCCGGGCAGGACTTCGGCGACCCGTTAATCATAAGTGATGACGATTTCAACAATGTATTTTAATTCTTAATCCATATAAATATGAAAAAAAAGTACATTTATCCACTCATGCACGTAATGGAGTTGATTCCGGAGTACGTGCTGGCTCAATCCGCCTCCTTCAGCAGCTCGGGAGACGATGTCAGTTTCGACACTGAAAGTGATTTTGATTCATTCTTCGGCTCTTAAAGACTAATTGCTATGAAAAGATTTTACATTCCTTTCCTGCTCATGGCCGCAGCGGCCGTGGCAGCCTGCGAGACCAAGATGGTAGTTGAAGAACCCGCTCCCGCAGAAGGCACTTATGTCTTCACCCTCCAAGCCACTTCCCCGGACGCCGATACCAAGTCCGACTACTCCTCCTCCGGCAAGTTTTCATGGTCTGCCGGGGATAAAATCTCGGTGCTTTTCCATAATGGAAGTACAGACAAGTTCTTCACCCTCACCAACACTACCGGGGCCGGCGCTACCGCGACCTTCAGCGGGGCAATTGACAACGGCTATGAAATCGGAGCCTCTACCGACGGCACAAAATGGGCTCTTTATCCTGCCGGCGACCATAAAGTCAGGTTTGCCGAAACGGATGGCGCCAAGTTCCCGTTGACATTTAACATTCCCGCCGTTACGGATTACACCGCATCATCTTTCTCCGCCAATATTCCCATGTATGCACAGGGTGACGACAGCAATGCATTCGCTTTCAAGCATCTTGGCGCAGCATACAAGTTCACCTTCAAGGATATCGACAACTCCATATCAAAGGTTAAATTCTTAGTGGAGAACCAGACCACTTACAGGTTGTCCGGTGATGTGAAGTTAAGGAACCAAGGCGGCACTTATCTCGACCAGGCCTGGGCGGACGGTGTTGACAAAACCCTCACGTACATAAGGAACGTCAGCGGCGGAACCGCCGAATTCTATGTTCCCGTACGTTACTATGCCGCTTGCTTCCAGCCGATTATCACATTGTACAATGCTGAGAACGACGATGTTATCTATACCAAGACAGCAACGACGGCAAAA
>JAFZBM010000074.1 GCA_017561765.1 Bacteroidales bacterium
AGATCAAAGAAAAAAAGAACGTAAGTCCTAAAGCGGCCGAAAAGGATTGGTGGGTCAGCCATGTAATAAGGGCCGTTTTTTCCCTTGAGTGCGCCGATGCGCTTACCTTCAAAGGAGGTACGTCCCTGAGCAAGGCTTGGGGAATTACCGAACGATTTTCCGAAGATATCGACATTTCCATAGACAAATCCTTCTTCGGCCTCAGCGGAGATACCCGGTCGGCCCGCGACAGGATAAGGAAACTGTCCAGAAAGTACATTCATGAGACCGTAAGGGACGAAATTGCAGGCTTGATTTACGTTTATGGCGGCGACAAGTTCGCAGTCGATTACAAAACCAGGAACGACTCCGATGCAGACCCGACGGTCCTGCTGGTCCCCTATTACAGCCTGCTACCGGCAGATCCTTACATCAAAGAAGTCGTCAAGATTGAATTCAGTTGCCGCAACTTGCGGGAACCGCGCGAGCCCAGGCGCATAGTACCCTTTGCCGCGGAATTGTCACCGGTAATCGATTTTCCGGAGACTATTGTCCCGACCGTAACGCCGGTACGCACATTTATGGAGAAGGTCTTTCTGCTGCACGAGAACCTGCTGAAAGACCATCCGCGGTATAAAAGGATGTCACGTCACCTGTACGACCTGTACCGCCTGGACAAGGCCGGATATACCGACAAGGCTGTCTCGGACACAGATCTTTACAAAACCATAGTCGGGCACCGCAGCGTCTTCAACACCATCCGCGGCATAGACTACGGCAGCCATGCTCCGGCATCTTTGAATATAATTCCGCCAAAAGAACTGCTCCCGCTATGGGAATCTGATTACAAATCCATGCAGGAGCAGTTTATTTACGGGGAATCGCCTGCTTTCAATGACTTGATGTCAAGCATCGAAGCCATACAACAGCGTTTCCGCTCTATCGAATTGTAAAACCGGCGGAACTATTTGGAAGCGTCCTTGAGCGCTTTCTCCACCTGCTTCTGGACCTCAGGGTCCTCAAGCATCTTCTCGGCGTCGCTCAGAGTCTCGTCGAAGCTCTTCTGGAGCCCCTTGTACATCTTCACACTATAGCCAAGCTTTGTATCGTCCTTCTCAAGCAGGCTGATTTCGCAGCGGTGGAGAACGCCGTCTTTCAGGAACGACCAGCCATAACTACCAACATATATTTCGATGCCCAGGATCTTCGTGCCCATATTATCCTGGATCATTTTTTCCAGGTCCTTCTCGGCCATAGCCTCTTCTTTATCGCTCTTATCCTCGAAGCCGTACACATTTATGCCGTTGTCGGCCACCTTCTTGGTGACGGCATATATGCGGCGCACATTCTCGATGTGCTGCTCCTTGGTATAGGTGTCGCCATCCTGGATCTTGAAATTGGCAAGGGCATCGCGCTCGTCGCCGTAATAGGTGTATTTACTGGTCTCGTTGAGTTTGTAGTCAGGAGCGAGGTCGGAGAGTTTGATACCCTCGTTCTTAAGGAAATAATACTCGGCAGCCTCCTTAGAGTATTTCTCACCCTCGAAGGCTTCTTTCATCATTTTGTCGGCGACCTTCTCGAGATCCACCTTGCCCTCATCTCCCTTGGCGGCTTTCTTTCCGCCCTGGTTTCCGCAGGCGCACAGCGTGACGCAAGCCACGCAAATTAAAGCAAAAACAGTTTTCTTCATAAGGCTAAACGATTAATAATTACTATGATAAACGAAATTAGAGTTGCTTATCTCCTGCCGCTGGCAATAGAAATGTAATAAATCAGCGTGGCCAGGGAACCTACGGCGGCTATCACATAAGTATAGGCGGCCCATTTTAGCGCATCTACCGCCATCGGCTTGGTATGGGCGTCAAGTACTCCTTCCGAGCTCAGCCACGCCACGGCGCGGGAACTCGCATCTATTTCAACGGGAAGGGTTACAAGGCTGAAGAAGGTTGTCAGCGCAAACAGGGCTATTCCCAGCCAGAGCAGCGCAGGCGTTATGTTCACCAGCAGCACTCCCGCAAGGAGCACCCACTGTACTGTGTTGTTTGCAAAAGTCACCATGGGAACAAGGGCGGTACGCATCTTCAACGGGCCGTATCCCTTGGCATGCTGGATTGCGTGCCCGGTTTCGTGTGCGGCAACGGCACATGCGGCCACGCTGCGGCCGGAATAAACATCGCGGCTCAAATTGATGGTAGAGTCCTTGGGGTTGTAATGGTCGGTGAGTTTTCCATCTATCGACACCACTTCGACCCCGTAAATGCCGTTACGCTCAAGCATAAGCCTCGCCACATCGGCACCGCTCAGGCCACCCGGGGCAGGGACATCGGAGTATTTGTCGAATTTGCGCTGCAGTACCCGCTGGATTATGAACGAACCCAGCATTACCGCTATCAGAATTATCCAAATATACATACCAAACTGTTTCTTCGGTCAATATTGTCCTGCAAATAATATTCCTATAACTGCCAGTCAATGGGCTCTTTGCCTTCGGCTCTCAGGATGGCGTTCGCCTGAGAGAAATGGCGGCAGCCGAAGAATGCGCCGCGCGCCAGGGGCGAAGGATGTGCGGCCTGGAGGATAAAGTGCCGTGTGCTGTCGATGAGGGGCGCCTTGGAACGCGCATAACTGCCCCAGAGCATGAACACCACGCCCTCACACCGCTCCGAGATGCAGCTGATTACCGCATCAGTGAAAGTCTGCCAGCCCAATCCGGCGTGTGAGGTAGGCTCCCCCGCCCTCACGGTGAGCACCGCATTCAGCAGGAGCACTCCCTGACGCGCCCAGGGTTCGAGATTAGGACGCCCTGACATTTTGACACCAAGATCATCCTCAATCTCCTTGAAGATGTTTTTGAGCGAGGGAGGCGCCTGGACTCCGTCGGGGACTGAGAAAGAAAGCCCCATGGCCTGGCCGTAGCCGTGGTAAGGATCCTGTCCCAGAATCACGACCTTGACATTCGGCAGCGGGCACAGATCAAAGGCCCTGAAGATCATACCCCCGGGGGGATAAATACGACATCCGGCCGCTTTCTCAGCGTGAAGCTGCTGCACAAGCTGGGAAAAATACGGCTTGTCGAACTCATCGGCGAGAGCCTCCCGCCAGCTGTTTTCAATCTTAACTTGAATCATTTCCTCAAATATAGCCAAAAATTATGTATTTTTGTGTGTTATGCACAAAACCGCACTATTCCCCGGGTCTTTCGACCCTTTTACTGCAGGACATCTCAATATCCTGAGGCGTGCGCTCACAATGTTCGACAACGTCATCGTGGCCATCGGCGTCAACCAGGACAAGTCCGGATTCTACAGCAACGAGCAGAAAAAAAGCATCATACGCCAGGCGACTGCAGGGCTGAACAATGTTCAAGTCATTGAATATGACGGACTTACCATAGATGTATGCAGGAACCTTGGCATACGCCACATCGTCAGGGGCGTCCGAAACATGCTCGATTTCGAAAATGAACGCGCGATAGCGGATGCCAACCGCCGCCTGGCGCCCGAGATTGAAACCATCATAATCCCGACCGCCCAGGAATTCGCCCACATCTCCTCCAGCGCAGTGCGCGACATACTCCGCCACCACGGCGACACTTCGATGTTTGTCCCGGAGGGGGTCAAACTGCCTCCCGTAGAATAAATAATAATTATGCGCAGAACAGCCGTTATTCTTTTTTCCCTGGTCCTTTGCTGCCTGCCTCTCAAAGGGGCGGAAATCAAATCTGCGCCTGACAGCACTGTCCTGGCCAAGCTTGACACGATGCTGATGCGTTACACTGCAGCGCTGGAGAGGGAAAGTGTGGAAGTAAAGAAAGCCGAATGTGACTTCCTCATCAGTTCCGTAAGCGACTCCCTGACCACCCAGCATATAGCATTGTGGCTGTACGACCGGTATAAGGACTCTCCCCTAATGGGCGACGAGGCCGTGGCCATCCATATCTACGACAACTGGTTCAAGCCAGGCACCATTGCGATGAGGAGCGAATTCGACCGCTTCGACGCAGAACTTTTCACTAGCTTCAACCGGTCCACCCTGCTCGGGATGAAGGCGCCGCAGGTAACGCTCAAGACGCCCTGCGGGTGCAAGGTAACGATACCCCAGGACGGCAGCTATTCCATCCTGTTCTTTTACGACACGAGTTGTGCGAAGTGCAAGCTGGAGTCACAGCTTATGCCGTCCGTCCTGAAGAAAATCACCTTCCCCACCAAGTTCTACGCTGTCTACTGCGGGCATGACAAGAAGGCGTGGCGCAGTTTCCGGCGCAGTTTCAAAGTGCCCGGCAAATACGTGAAGATGATACACGCCTGGGACCCGGAAATCGAAAGCGACTACCTGAAACTATACGGAGTCATCTCCACTCCGAGGCTGTATTTTACTGATACTGACGGAGAAATTTTGGGCAGGCGCCTTGAACTTGAATCACTTGAAGAAATAATTCATTATATTTGCGATTACTATGGGCAAACGCAAAAGCAATAAGATTCAAGGAGTTGACCCGGCCTACTTCGACAAGCAGCGGGAAGCGATGCTCCGTGTCCACAGGAAAGCAGTCCTGTTCAACGACAAGGAACTCGAAGCAATCAACGAGTATTGTCGCCGTTTCAAAGTAAGCTCACGCTCGGCTCTTATCCGCCAGGCGGTCATGGAGCGCGTGCTCCGCGGCCTGGAAGAAAACCATCCGACTCTGTTCTAGAAGATATAGTCGATAACGTCGGCTATTGTCTTGACGTACTGGAAGGTCAATCCCTTGACGTAGATTTCCTTGATGTCTTCTACGTCCTTGCGGTTTTCTTCGGATATGACGATAGTGTGCACGCCGGCACGCTTTGCAGCAAGAATCTTCTCCTTGATACCGCCGACGGGCAGCACACGTCCGCGCAGCGTCATCTCGCCTGTCATGGCAATTCCTTTCTTTACAGGTTCCCCGCGCAGGGCGGATACCATGGAACTTACCATTGTGATACCGGCCGACGGGCCGTCTTTAGGCGTTGCTCCCTCGGGGACATGCACATGGATATCCTTTTCCGAGAAGGTCTTTGAATCCATCTTAGCCATCTCGGGATGGGCCTTGATGTACTGGTAGGCTATTGTAGCCGATTCCTTCATCACATCGCCCAGGTTTCCGGTCATAGTCATGACGCCCTTGCCGCCGCTGACCGAACTCTCCACGAATAGAATTTCTCCGCCCATTTGCGTCCAGGCAAGTCCCGTCACGACACCGGGGGCTTCATTGCCCTTCTGCTGGTCGTGGAAATTGGTCGGGAGTCCCAGATATTCCTTCAGATGCTCGGGCTTGATGACGGAAGGATACTCCTGCTCCAGGGCAATCTTCTTCGCCGTCACGCGGGCAATCTTGGCAATCTGCTTTTCAAGGCCGCGGACGCCGCTCTCGTGGGTGTACTGGTCTATGATGGCCTTGATGCCGGCAGCGCTGATTTTCAGCGTCTTGGCATCGAGTCCGTGCTCTTTCAGCTGCTTGGGCAGCAGGAATGCCTTGGCAATCTCGGCCTTCTCTTCAGCAAGATAGCCGGAGACGTTAATAAGTTCCATACGGTCGAGCAATGCGGGCTGTACAGGCGACAGGCTGTTGGCGGTCGTAATGAACATGACGTTGCTCAGATCATAGTCGAGGTCAAGATAATTGTCATGGAAGGTGGAGTTCTGCTCGGGGTCCAGAGCTTCCAGCAGGGCCGATGAAGGATCGCCCTTGAAGTCGGAGCCCAGCTTGTCTATCTCGTCAAGCACAATCACCGGATTGGAAGTGCCCGCCCTGGCTATTCCGTTGAGGATACGGCCGGGCAGCGCGCCCACGTAGGTCTTGCGGTGGCCGCGGATTTCCGCTTCGTCATGCATGCCGCCGAGCGATATGCGCACGTACTTGCGCCCGAGCGAACGGGCTATGGACTTGCCGAGCGAGGTCTTGCCCACTCCGGGAGGCCCGTAGAGGCACAGTATGGGCGACTTCATATTTCCCTTCAGCTTCAGCACGGCCAGATACTCTATAATACGGTCCTTGACCGTGTCGAGGCCGTAATGGTCCTCGTCCAGCACTTCCTGAGCATGCTTAAGGTCGAGGTTGTCCTCGCTCATCTCGCCCCAGGGCAGCTGGAGCATGAACTCCAGATAGTTGTACTGTACGCTGTAGTCGGGCGAGTTCGGATTGTACTTCTCCAGCTTGGCGAGCTCCTTGTCGAATGCCTTGGCAATCTCCTCGGGCCACTTCTTTGCGGCGGCTCTCTCGCGGAACTTGTCGAAATCTTCCTGCTCGTCCATACCCAGCTCCTCCTGGATGGTCTTCAACTGGTTGTTGAGGAAATACTCCCTCTGCTGCTGGTCGATTTCGCTCTTCACCTTCTGGTTGATGTCCTGCTTGAGCTTCATCAACTGTATCTGCACGTCCAGGATGGTGAGCAGTTTCATAGCCCTCTGCTTGACATCGGCGTACTGCAGAAGCTCCATCTTCTCCTTGAAGTTCTCCACCTCAATGGTAGTGGCCACGAAATTGACCAGGAATTCGAAGTTGTCTATAGCCTTCAGCGCCCCGATGGACTCGCGGGACCCCAGATTGGAAGAACGAAGAACCTGCATTGCCTTGTCTTTCAGCGCTTCGCAGACTGCCTTTATATCCGGGCTCTCGGAACTGTACGTACGGTCGTTCAAATACAGGACACGCGCGGTTATATACGGTTCCATGCCGGTCACGGTCTCGATCTCAATGCGCTTGAAGGCCTGCAGGATGGCGGTCAGGGTGCCGTCGGGCATCTCAAGGGTCTTGAGGATGCGGCAGACCGTGCCGTAGGCATAAAGATCCTCGGCGGAGGGGTTCTCCACCGTCACGTCTTTCTGGGGCACGGCGCCTATGTAGAAGCCCTGCTCTTCGGCATCCTGTATAAGGCGTATTGACTTCTCACGGCCAATGGTTATGGGGTAGACGGTACCGGGAAACAGGGCGGCGTTACGGAGCGCCAGCACCGGCAGCACGTCAGGAAGTTCGGATTCGTCGACCTTGAAGGCCTGTTCACCCTGGACAACCGGGATGATGTTGATATCTTGTTTCATAAAAAAGGTATTGTCAAAATGTCAGTAAACACGGCAAAAAGCCGCAAATCCTTTATTGGTCAATCTCCGTGCCAAAGAAAACGTTGAAAATATTTTGATAGTTGGAAATTATGAACTATTTTTGCGTTCCAATTGATTGAGGGAAAGATATCAACTAATAATTAATATTTTACAAACATGACAAAGGCAGAAATCGTCAGTGAAGTTGCAAAAGCAACAGGCATTGAAAAAGTAACAGTTCAGACAGTTTTTGAAGCGGCAATGGAGTCTATCAAGAATTCCGTCATAAAGGGTGAGCCCGTTTACCTCCGTGGTTTCGGCAGTTTTATCATCAAGCACCGCGCCCAGAAAGCCGCACGCAATATCACCAAAAAGACCACCATCACCATCCCTGCACACAATATCCCCGCTTTCAAGCCCTCCAAGGCTTTTGCAGGTGAGATGCAGAAATAATTTATTTAGCGTATGCCTAACGGAAAAAAGCATAAAAGACACAAGATGGCGACGCACAAACGCAAGAAGCGTTTGCGTCTGAACAGGCACAAGAAGAAATAGTCGCTCTAGGCCCGGCGGGAGATCCGGCCGGGTCTTTTGTTTTATCCCCGTCCTAAAATGGAGTCCGAAAACCAAGAAAAAGACCTTGTGGTCGATGTGGGCTCGTCGGAGGTGCGTCTGGCACTGCTGGAGAATCACCGTCTGATAGAGTACAACAGAGAATCGAGTCTGGGTCACAGCTTTTCGGTGGGGGACGTTTATCTTGGCAAGGTCAAGAAAGTACTCCCCGCACTGAATGCTGCTTTCGTGGATATCGGCGACAGCAAAGAGGCATTTGTCCATTACCTCGACCTGGGTTTGCACTTTGACGCATTCGACAAGTTCGTCCGTGACAGCAACCCCAACCGCAATCTTTCAGAACTATACACGGGCATCAAGCTCGGCGAGCCGCTGGCAAAAGACGGCCGCATCGAGGATTATCTCAAGCCCGGGCAGCTGATTATCGGACAAATTGTCAAGGAACCGATTTCCACAAAGGGATCCCGGCTGACTGCAGAGATTTCATTGGCGGGACGCAACATTGTACTGCTCCCTTTCGCCGAGAAAGTGAGCGTTTCCCAAAAAATCACCTCTAAAGAGGAAAAAAGAAGACTCGAAACCCTCGTGGGCAACATCCTGCCCCACAATTACGGAGCTATAATCCGCACCGCAGCCGAGGGCAGTTCGGCCTCCGTGCTGGTGGCGGAACTCCGCTCGCTCATAGAAAAGTGGGAAAGCGCCTGGAAGAAGATTTCGAGGAACAAGAACACCGGACTGCTCTTCACGGAGTATTCCAAAACAACCACCATCCTGCGCGACCTTCTCAATGATTCATTCACAAACGTTTATGTGAACGACGAGAAGATTTACGAAGAAACGCGCCGGTACATCTCCCTCATATCTCCCGAGCAGGAGAAGATAGTCAAGCTATATGACGGCAAGGAACCGATCTTCGACCATTTCGAAGTCACGCGTCAGATCAAGAGTTCCTTTGGAAAGGTGGTCCCGATGAAGCAGGGCGCTTATCTGGTCATTGAGACCACGGAAGCCCTGAACGTAATCGACGTGAACAGCGGCATCCGGGCAAAGACCAACGACCAGGAAGAGAATACCTTCGAGGTAAACAAACTGGCGGCGGAAGAAATTGCACGGCAGCTCCGGCTAAGGGATATGGGCGGTATCATCATAGTCGATTTCATCGACATGGATTCCGTTGACCACCGGAACGCGCTCTACAAGTATATGGTAGAGCTGATGTCTGCCGACAGGGCAAAGCACAACGTGCTGCCCCTCACCAAGTTCGGCCTGATGCAGATTACCCGCCAGAGGATTCGTCCGGTCACGGAAATTAACACCACGGAGAAATGCCCCCTGTGCCACGGCACCGGCAAGATAGCCTCCACGGTGGTCATAGACGAACAAATTGAACGCAGGCTCGCCGACTTTACCGAACACGGCAGGAAGCAGTTCATACTTAAAACCAGCCCTATTCTCGGCGCTTACATCACCCGGGGCTGGAACTCATTCGTAAGCAAGTGGAAACGCAAGTACCGTTGCAAGCTGAAAGTGGTCGAAGTGACCGACTTCAGCATCCTGCAATATGAATTCTATGATGAAAAAGGAAAGGCGCTCGATTAACGGGCGCCTTTCTTTTTATTATTTCAAACCGGAGTTGCTGAACCAGTTGGAACCCCACTTGAGGGTGTGATAGTAGCGTACAGTGAATTCCGTGCGAAGCATTGAGTATATCTGTGCCTTGGAATTCTTGTTTTCCGGATAAGAATTGAAAGGCGTTGTAAGACCTGCTCCAGGTCCACCGCAAAGCTCCAGATGGCCGTTACCAGCACCAAGTCGCCAGGATATGCCAAACTTAGGGCTGAACAAAAAAGCCATTGCTGACTTGCCTGCCATTCCTCCGCCGGGAAAAGCAAGGCCAAAGGTTGCCGTACCAACAGGAGAAAAAGATTTATCTGAGAATCTGTATCTGGCAGTAAGTGAAACCGGTGTAGCTTCACAATAAATTTCATGATAATAATCATGGTCGCTCTTAGCATGGAACCGTCTGTCAATCGGAGCAAGCTCCAAACCTACACTTAACTGAGGGTTGAAACGGTAACCTATTGAAAGACAAGGGCCTTGTGCGCCATCAATATCATCTTTGTCGCCAGGATCCGAAGCTATTGCCATACAAAGTCCCAGACCTATCTCAATTCCGGACGAATGATACGGACGGACACGGGCCGGTCCGGAAGTCGTTTTGTGGAAATCGAAAGTGGTCTGGAACACCAGGCTGTGGCCGGCGCCGCCTTGGGAAGGATTGATTCCAAGCTGATAGCCGGCATTCAGCAACAAGTCGCACTTTGGCGACAAAGTCATCATCAAGCCAGGCATAACGGTCAGACCGATATTGAATACTTCATAATCGAAATTATAGGAGAAATTAAGCCTGTCACGGATTTGGAAGGAAATATTGGAAGCAGAAGGAAAATAAACTCGGTTCTCGAAGAACCCCCCAAGGCTGACGGCAGGCTCCTCCATGAACGGGATAAGAAGTTGGGCTCCACCGCCAAGGAATACCTGATCGTTTATATCCTTACCGCCACCAAGTTCAATAATACCAGCCGCATAGCTGTAATCGCCAAGAGCCACTCCAATACCAAGACCGGGCATGAAACGCCCGCCGCGGAATTGTTCAAGATTCTCTACAGCTGAAGCCGCTTTACCGCCGGAAGAACGGGACGACGAGTTACTTGAAGTATTAACATTTCCTTTAACTTCTTCCTTGACAATCTTCACGACCTCCGAAGAAGGATAGACAAACAAACTACCGTCGGCTGTCTTGATCTTGATATTGCCACCGGTCACCTGCTCTATTACATCCCCCTTGATAATACTGCCGTTCTTGAGATAAACCACGTCCCTGTACTGCTGGGCAATGGCGGCGGCACTGCATACAATCAGCGCGCAGATAATCAATACAATACGTTTCACTTGGACAAAATTTATATGCAAATATACTAAAAATCCGCCACGTAGCGCCTCCACTTGTCCAGAAGGGCGGTCATATCCTGGGGGACCGGCGATTCGAAATGAATGAACTTATGAGTGCGGGGATGCACGAAGCCCAGAGTGCGGGCATGCAGGGCCTGGCGCGGGCACAGCTCGAAGCAATTGTGTATGAACTGCTTATACTTGGCGTAGATAGTGCCCTGCCGGATTTCCGTCCCGCCGTATCTGTCGTCCCCGAATATAGGATGCCCTATGCTGCTCAGGTGGACGCGGATCTGATGCGTACGCCCGGTTTCCAGCCTGCACTCTACCAGGGTGACGAAGCCGAAGCGCTCCAGCACCTTCCAGTGGGTAACAGCCCTCTTCCCCTTGTCGGGATCTGATGTGGTACAGAAACGCAGGCGGTCCGACGGATCGCGCATAAGGTTGGCGTCCACAGTCCCTTCATCTTCCTTGATATCGCCCCACACAATTGCGTTATAGCGGCGTTCGATGGTGTGGTCGAAGAACTGGCGGGCAAGGTTCAGCTGCGCCTCGTCGTTCTTTGCCACCGCCAGCAGGCCGCTGGTGTCCTTGTCGATACGGTGCACCAGCACTCCCATGCGGTCGTCACCTTCGTCGGGCCCCTGGCTGATACCCAGATGGAAGGCCAGCGCGTTGACCAGCGTCCCCTCATAGTGACCGTGGCCCGGGTGCACCACCATTCCCGCCGGCTTGTCTATCACCAGCACATCTTCATCTTCGTAAACTATGTTCAGCGGAATATCCTGAGGGATGATTTCAACGCCCCTGCGCCTATAGGGCATCACAAAGCGGATCAAATCGCCCGGACGCACAATGTAATTGGCCTTCACGGTCTTGTCGCCGACCTGCACGAAGCCTTCCTTGATAGCGCACTGCACCCTGTGACGGGACGTCCGCTCCATGTGGGCGGAGAGATACTTATCTATGCGCAAGGGATCCTGGCCCGGATCGACCACGAAACGGAAATGCTCGAACAGTTGTTCTTCCTGCTCGTCCTCCAGCAGCTCGGGATCAATCTGCGGGCTGGTTTCCATCCAGGGAAAGATAGATTGTAACGCCTGTTCCCATCACTGTGGGATAGCCGGTAGCCGAAGGACGCTGGGAATAAACCACGGCATTGAGCGAGTCACTGTAAGTCCGGACCGACTTGTCGAAAAACACGCCGCTGACGTTAAGCGAATTGTCATGAAGCGCGTCCACGGCGCGCAAATACTTGAATCCGTGGAGATTGGGCACGTAAGTCATGGCATCGGCGCCGTTGAGACCGACCACGAGATCGATTACCGAGCCCGTGTACAGTTGTTTCCCCGGTGCGACAGGACGTCCGCGGTAGTGCTGTTCCAGAACATTGTTGGTAGCTATATCGCTGATATAGTTCAGCTTGCCGAGAACGAGCCCCTTGGCTGACAGTTCCGCCTTAGCCTGGCGGAGCGACACGTGGATCAGGTTGGGCATCGAGACCTTCTTCGGCACCAGCGAATTGATAGTCAGGGATATCTTGCGGCCCGGCTTTACCTTTGCGCCCGCTTTGGGCAACTGGCTCACGACCGCTCCCCTGGCCATGCGTTTCATATACACCGAATCGGTCACCTGGACGCGAAGGTGCGCAGCCGCCGCCGTAGAAGCGGCATCGGCCATAGTCTGGCTGGTCAAATCGGGCACGGTCACTTCCCTGCCGTGACGGGTGCGTATGGAAAGAAAGATACTTGCGGCCGCCACGAGCAAGGCCACGAACAGCACGCCGAGCAGCAGGTTCTTAACAATCCAGTTAAGGGGTTTTTTATTCATATTCTGCAAAAATACAAAACTATTTCCGCCCCGGCAACATCCGGGCGATCAACAATGCCAGCAAAAGCAGGAAAGCCAGGGTGCTCACCCTGCCCGCCACATCGCCGTGACGGGAGAAGAAACTCTGTCGGGTATTGAGGTTTACGCTTCCCCTGAGTACCGCCTCTTCCCACCAGGGGCCCTGCTGAAGAATTTCGCCTTTCTGGTTGATGAAGCAGCTTATGCCGCTGTTTCCGCAACGTGCTATGTCCCTTCTAAGCTCTATGGCTCTCAAGCAACTGTAGCTCAAGTGCTGGCGGTAGCCGGGGGTGTTGCCCCACCAGGAATCGTTGGTGATTACCGTCATGAAGGCCGCGCCCCTGGAGGCATAACCGGTGCAATACTCCCCGTAAACCGATTCGTAGCACACCGCACAGCCCACAGGCGTGCCGTCATCAAGATGAAGCAGGCTTATTTCCTCCTGCCCCGAATCCCTCGCCATCAACGGCTTTCCGTCGCCGAAAGTTTTGGACAACCAGTTGTCAAGAGGCACGAAAAACTTAGGATACGGGGTCAGTTCCGTACCGACCACAAGTTTGCTTTTATGGAACACCTCCGTGCGCCCGTCGCCCGACAGCATAAGGGCGCTGTTGTGCGGCACCCTCCATCCGTCGCCCCAAGGTATGCTGAGCAAACCCGGTGCGGAACGGGTGTGATACAGTTCGTTGGTGGCGGCGCCGAAGAGCATGTCGGTACCGGGATAATCCTGCAGGAAGGAATGGAAACGCTGCCATGTGGGCGATGCAGGAATATCGCCAAGTATCACGTCGAAAGTGAATGTCTCGGGGGCCAGAAGCAGGTCTGCGGGGCCTTTTGCAAGTTCCGAGCTATAGAGTCCCAGCAGCAGATCGGTCTGTTCCGACTGCCGCATGGACGTAAATTTCTTGTATGGATCCAGGTTAGGCTGGCCTATAACTATTTCCACCTGGCCTTCGGACTGCTCGGAATAGCTGTTGTACATTATTGCGGAGCATACCGGAGGTCCGAGGAACACCAGCACGAGTGCGGATACGGAAGAAATGCGGGCGACACGGGTCCAATGCTTCCAGGACCCTTTGAGCAATGCCACAAGGGCACCGAACAATCCAAGATTGGTGCACCACACCCACAGCGAGCCGCCAAGGGTGCCCGTCACGCTGTACCATTGTATGTCCTTGATGTTGGTAGCGAAGGCATTGCCCAGCACAAGCCAGGGCCAGGATATCTCGGCATGGACCAGGTACCAGCGCTCCCATGCTATCCAGGCGACCGCCAGAAAAATGTATGGCAGCACCCCGGGCAGGCGTTTCCTGGCCAGGCGGAAGAGCCCGAAAACCAGCGACATCTGCAAGGCGTTTGCGAGCACCGCGAATATACCCCCGCCTACCGTAGCGTTGCATACCCAGAAGGTAGTCAGGGCATTCCACAGCACGAAGCAGGAGTAATGCCAGATCCAGAAGCGCTTGACATGCGCGCCGGTTGCGATATATTCGGCGCAAAGCAGCGGTATAAAGCCGATAAGGGCAAAAACTCCCATGTGCGGTACAAGCCATGGCAAACTCAAAAGTATGCCGGAGGCCGCCGCCAGAATCCAGAGAGTCAATGTCTTCTTCACCGCCAAAACAGCACTTCTTACAAAGTCTCCACTTTATGGTAGGCCTCCACGATTTCCTTCACCAGGGCATCCCCGGCCGCAATTCCGGTATATTTGGATATGGTTGCCTCCAAGCCTTCGTCCTTGATGCATGCAAGCATCTCGACGCTCTGGGGATCTTGAGGATTATCGAAATGCAGGGCTCCGCCTATGGCGAGGAGCAGTTTGTCGTACGGCAGGCCGAAACCGCGGGCCGTCAACATAGGCAGTACGAGACGGTCGTTGGGAGAAAGCTTGCGGATAGGCTCACGACCCACGCGGTCGCACTCGTCGCGCAGGTAAGGATTGCTGAAACGGGTGAGGATCTTCTCTATGTAGGCGAAGTGTGCGTCATGGTCGAAACCGAACTTGCGCACAAGGCCCTCCCCGCTCTGCTGCATGGCGGCCTTCACTATGGCGGCGACGCCCGGATCGGCGACGCATTCCCCTATGGTGGATATGCCCTTGAGTTTGCCGAGATATGCAGCCGTGGCATGTCCCGTATTGAGGGTGAAGAGTTTACGCTCCACATAGGCGAGCAGGTTGTCGACCGGTGTCATGCCCTTGATTTCCGGGACGGGACCGGCGAAAGAAGAGCGTTCCACATCCCACTCGAAGAACTCCTCCACCGCAACATCCAGGGGGATTTCGCATCTTACAGGAGGCACTATGCGGTCCACGGCGGCATCGGGGAAGCCCACATGGGAAGCGGCCCAGGCTGCCACATCGGGTTCCAGCTGGGCATACACAAGATCCTTGAGCTGCGATGTGGCGCGGAGTCCGTTCTCGCAGGCTATGATATTCAAAGGTTTTTCGACACCTTCCGCCTTCCTTGCGGCAAGCCCGCGGGCAATGGCAGGGGCGACGAACTTGAGTATGCGAAGACCCACCGCGGTGGTAATGATGTCGGCGTCCACTATCTCCTTTACGGCATCCGGGCTCCCTGAATTAACCGCCCTCACGCCTTTGACGGATATGTCGTAACTATTGTGATCGGAAACATGCACCGTGTATTCGCGACGGGTGTTGATTTGATTAAGTAATTCCTCAACCACATCAGCGAACACTAATTCATAACCGGATTGAGAAAGAACAGCTCCTATAAAGCCGCGGCCGATATTGCCGGCGCCGAATTGAATTGCTTTCATATGTCTGAAATCTTGCGTTTCTTGTCGTACAAAATTAGTAAAAAAATCCTATCTTTACACCCTGTGAAAGAAAAGATACAGACATTCGGGCGCGCCTTGAGCGCCATGGTGATGCCCAATATTGGCGCTTTCATCGCCTGGGGCCTTATCACGGCCATCTTCATCCAGGGCGGCTGGTGGCCCAACGAGAACATCGCCAAGATGGTCGCCCCGATGCTTAAGTATCTGCTCCCCACTCTTATAGCATTTACAGCAGGAAAGAATGTAGGCGGCTACCGGGGCGGCGTAGCCGGTGCCGTTGCGGCAATGGGCGTCATAATAGGCACCGACACCCCCATGTTCCTGGGCGCCATGATCATGGGACCTATTGCCGGATGGTGCGTCAAGAAGTTCGACAAACTGGTCGAGGGGAAAATAGGCGCCGGCTTCGAGATGCTGGTGGACAACTTCTCCCTGGGCATAATAGCCATGCTCCTCGCCATCGCCGGCTATCTGGTCATAGGACACGCCGTGGCATGGATTACGGGACTGCTCAGCGGCGGAGTCAACTGGATGCTTGCACACAAGCTGAATCCCCTGCTGGCCGTGCTTGTGGACCCGGCAAAGGTTCTGTTCCTCAACAATGCCGTGAACCACGGAATAATGACGCCGCTGGGCATTCAGCAGGCCGCAGAAATGGGCCAGTCGATGCTGTTCCTGGTGGATCCCAACCCCGGTCCCGGCCTGGGCATACTGCTCGCCTGCTGGGCTTTCGGCAAGGGAAACACCAAGCAGTCGGCCCCCGGCGCCGTGGTAATCCAGCTGTTCGGAGGAATTCATGAGATTTACTTCCCATACGTACTTGCCCGTCCCATCTTGCTGCTGGCGGTGATGGTAGGTAATATCTGCGCTCTGGGATTCTATACCCTGGTCGATTTCGGCCTTGTGGCTCCGGCATCGCCGGGAAGTCTCATTTCCATCATACTCATGTCGCCCAAAGGCAAGACGCTTCTGGGCATACTGGGCGTCCTGATAGGCACCGCCATATCGTTCCTTCTGGCGGCTCCCATGGTAAAGGCCAGGCCTGACTTCCAGGGCGAAAGCGAAGGCTCGCCCATGCTGCCCGGCACTGACGGCGGCACTCCCCTGTCCGCATCCGGCATTTCCAAGATTGTCTTCGCCTGCGACGCCGGCATGGGTTCCAGCGCCCTGGGCGCCACCCGTTTCAAAGCCCGCCTGATGAAAGCCGGCCTCGGTGCAATCAAATGCACCAACTGCGCCGTGGGCGACATTCCCGCCGACGCGTCGCTGGTTATCTGCCAGCGCGAGCTCGAGCAGCGCGCGCGTACTTCAGGCAAGGAAGTCCTGGCGATAACGAACTTCCTCTCCGACCCGGCCCTGGACTCCCTGCTGGCCAGGCTGTCGGCGCCTCCGGTTCTTCAAAAGAGCAATATACTTACCGGTCTGCCTTCCGAGAGCAAGGAAGACGCCATACGCCGCGCAGGCGGGCTGCTGTGCTCTTCCGGCTATGTAAGTGAAGACTACATAGACGCGATGCTTGAGCGCGAAAAAGTCACATCTACATATATGGGGATGGGACTTGCGATTCCGCACGGCACCGCCGGGGCCAAGGACAAGGTCCTGCGGTCCGGAATAGTCGTGCTCCAGTATCCCGAAGGCGTCGACTTCGACGGCGAAAAGGCCCGGCTCATAGTCGGCATCGCAGGAGTCGGCGACGAGCACCTCGACATCCTGGCCAAGGTGGCAGGAGCCCTTGACGACGAAGCCCTGCTGGAGCGCCTGGGCACCACAAACGATTCCGAAGAAATATATAAAACTCTAAAATAGTCATATGGAAAGACACCTGACACTCCCTTACGAAGGCGGCCTGATTGAAGAAAACCTCCCCGCCGGCATCCTCCACAGTTATGAAAAAATCTGGACCTATGTATACCAGGAATCCAGAGTTGCATCGTACCACATTGCGGACATCATCATAGATGCCATCAATGCTCACCCCGACGGGCTTTTCCGGCTCGGACTTACCACCGGAGCCACGCCGACATCCCTCTACAATGAACTGTCAAGGCGCTTTGCTAAAGGACTGGTGTCTTTCAAGAATGTAGAAATCACTTCCATCGACGAGTATTACCCCTCATCGAAGGACGAACTGCAGAGCCGCAACCACCGCCTGCACGAAGCCCTTATCGACAGGGTTGACATTCTCAAGGAAAATGTACATATCCCCGACGGTACCGTTCCCCAGGACCAGTTGACCGAATATTGCCGCAGTTTCGACGAGAAGGCCCGCGGACTCGACCTTCTGGTAATCGGCGTAGGCGAGCAGGGCCAGGTCGGGTTCAACGAGGCCGGTTCCAACGAGAAATCCCGCACCCGCACGGTACGCCTCTCCTACGGCTCGCGCAAAAGGCAGTCCTCCAATTTCGGGCATGATATTTCCCTCACCCCCGACAAGGCCATCACCATGGGTATCGGCACCATGCTCTCCGCCAAGCGCATAATTCTCATGGCATGGGGCGAAAGCAAGGCCGCTGCCGTCAAGGCCATAGCCGAGGGCGATATAAGCGAATCCTGCCCTGCATCCTTCCTGCAGAAGCACGACAACATTTCCCTCTATGCCGACGACGCCGCGGCCAGCATGCTCACGCGTTCCGAAGCTCCCTGGCTGGTAGGCCCCTGCGACTGGACTCCCAAATTCATGCGCAAAGCTGTCGTGTGGCTGTGCCAGACCGTCGGAAAGCCTATCCTCAAGCTCACGGAGAAGGACTATCTGAACAACAACCTGGAAGATCTGCTCGAGAAGGCCGGATCGTTGAACAAACTCAATATCGACGTGTTCAACGACCTTCAGCACACCATCTCCGGATGGCCGGGCGGCAAGCCCAACGCCGACGACAGCACCCGCCCCGTAAGCGCGCTGCCCTATCCCAAGACCGTGCTCATCTTCTCCCCCCATCCCGACGACGACGTCATATCCATGGGAGGAACGTTCATCCGCCTTGTGAGCCAGGGCCACAATGTGCATGTCGCTTACCAGACTTCGGGCAACGTGGCAGTCCACGACGACGTTGTGCTCCAGCTCATCGACGCGGCCGCGCAGCTCGGATACGGCGACCGCTTTGACGAGGTCAAGAAGATAATTGACAGCAAGGTTCCCGGCGAGCCCGAGCCAAGGGCTCTGCTCGAACTCAAAGGCGCGATACGCCGCAGCGAGGCACGCGGCGCCGTGCGTTCCTTCGGTCTCAACGACAATACTAATGTCCACTTCCTCAACCTGCCGTTCTATGAGTCCGGCGGCATCAAGAAGATGCCCCGTTCACAGGCCGACGTTGATATCATAAAGAACCTGATCACCGAGCTGAAGCCCCATATGATCTTCATGGCAGGCGACCTTGCCGATCCCCACGGCACGCACCGGGTATGCACCGAGGCGGCCCTCGAAGCGCTGCGCCAGCTGCGCGAGGACGACGGCTGCACCTGGCTGGAAGATACCCACGTATGGCTCTACCGCGGAGCATGGATGGAATGGGAACTTGGCCGTGTGGACATGGCCGTACCTCTCTCCCCCGACGAGGTGGTCAAGAAGCGCCACGCCATTTTCCGTCATCTTTCACAGAAGGACATAGTCCCGTTCCCGGGCGAGGATCCGCGCGAGTTCTGGCAGAGGGCCGAAGACCGCACATCCAATACCGCACGCCTGTACGACCAGCTTGGAATGGCTGAATATCAAGCAATTGAAGTATTTTTAAAATTATATTAACCTTATGAAACTTATTATCCGAAACACTATGCCCGAGGCCTCCGTATGGGCCGCGCGCTACATTGCCGACAAAATCAACGAGAAGGCCGCACATTCTTCCGAGCCCTTCGTACTCGGTCTCTGCACCGGTTCCACCCCTATCGAGACCTACAACGAACTCATCCGCCTTGTAAAGGCCGGAAAGGTTTCGTTCAAGAATGTAGTTTCCTTCAACATGGACGAGTATGTAGGCCTGCCTGTCGAGCATCCCGAGAGCTACCACAGTTTCATGCACAAGTATCTCTTCGACCATATCGACGAGCCCGCAGCCAACATCCATATCCTTAACGGCAACGCTCCCGACCTGGCCGCGGAATGCGCAGCCTACGAGGAGGCAATTGTTAAGGCCGGCGGCTTCGACCTCTTCCTCGGCGGTGTCGGCGAAGACGGCCATATCGCCTTCAACGAGCCTTTCTCTTCTCTTCAGTCACGCACCCGCGTCATCACCCTTACTCCCCAGACACGCGAGGTTAACTCACGCTTCTTCGACAACGATCCCGAGCAGGTTCCCGCACAGGCACTTTCGGTCGGCGTCGCCACAGTTATGGGTTCCAAGGAAGTGGTGGTGCTCGCTTTCGGCTCCAAGAAGGCACACGCCGTAAGGGATGCCGTCGAAGGTCCCGTTTCGCATTACTGCACGCTCAGCGCAATGCAGATGCACCCCGCAGGCATCATCGTTTGCGACGACCCTGCAGCAGGAGAGTTGAAGGTCAACTCCTACCGCTACTTCAAAGCTACTGAATAGATTACCCCTCCAGCCTTGACAGGCTGAGGGAATCGAAACCAAGATCGATCAGAATACCGGTCGCACGCGGATCAGAGGCCAGCTCGCCGCAGATGCCGACCGGTATTCCTTTTTTATGCGCCGCCTCGACGGTAAACTCCAGCGCCTTGCGGACCGCGGGTGCGAAGGGGTCATAAAGATATGCCACGTCGGCATTGCACCTGTCAGCAGCCATAATGTACTGGGTAAGGTCGTTGGTCCCGACGCTGAAGAAATCCGACTCCACGGCAAGAGCGGGAGCATCGATGGCCGCCGCAGGAGTCTCTATCATAATGCCAAGTTCAAGCAGGCTCCTGTAATCGGGAGCAATACCGCTCAGGATATCACGTACCTGAAGGATCTCTTCGGCAGTGCTTACCATAGGAATGGTCAAGTGCAGAGGACTCCCCTCTTCGAACCATTCAGGATGCATCCCCCGTACGCTGCGGGCGGCATCGACAGCCCCTTCGAGCTGCGGCAGGAACACATCCTGATGCTTCAGGCTGAAGCGTATCCCGCGAAGCCCGAGAAACGGGTTATCCTCCACTGTTACAGGAAGATACGGAAGCTCCTTGTCGCCCCCGACATCCATGGTGCGAAGGGTCAGCGGCTTTCCGGCGCAAGCAAGCAGTGCCTCCCGATATATGGTCTCATGCTCCTCCCGGGAAGGCATGGAAGAGCGGTTGAGAAAGAGGAATTCCGTGCGGAAGATTCCCACTCCTTCCGCGCCGGCATCCATACCTGCGCGTATCTCTGCGAGGTTCGCAGCATTTACATATACTTTAAGTCCCGCAGCCCTGGCCTTTGACGCAATTGACTGGAGACGCCCGGCCAGAGGGTCGTCGACTTGTACCGTATCGCCGTCCTTAATGCCGGAAATATCAGCCCCGACCTGAATGGGAACGCCTTTGGCACGGGCAATTATGCATACGTGGCTTGTGTTGTTCCCCTTGTGGCAAAGTATGCCGCGGAGGGCCTTGAAATCGATACCGGCGGTGTCGGAAGGAAACAATTCTTCCGCTACCAGGATATGTCCGTCGGGAATCACACTCTCCCCGCCCGGAGTCCCGCCCGTCATTGCAGCGCGCAAACGTCCGAAGATGTCACGCACATCGTCGGCCCGGGCTTTAAGATACTCGTCGTCAATGTGTTCGAACATCGACACAATGCTGTCGCGTGCTGCGGCCAGGGCCTCCGGCTCCGACATACCGGCAAGGATATTGTCCTTGACGGTATCGCACAGCATCGGGTCATCCAGCATCTCCAGGTGTGCGGCAAAAACGGGATTCCCTTCCGCCTGGCGTTCAAGTTCCGAGCGGACCAGACCGAAGGCCTCGTCGAAAGAACGGGCAGCCGTCCCGGATCCCGGGCGCTTGAACAAAACTGCCGGGCCTTTGACTGTCATTACTCTTTGATTGACTCCACGAATGACGCTACAGCCTCAAGAACGGCCTGTTCGTCACCGCCTTCCACGCTTACTTCCAACTCGCTTCCGCACTTCAGGCCGAGCGAGAGCAGCGACAGCATGGAAGCCGCATTGACGCTCCTTTCCGCAGTGGATATCCTGACCACGGTAGGCGCAAAGCCCTTTACCAGTTTGACAAGCTCGCTTGCCGGCCTTGCATGAAGGCCGGTGGGAGCATTAAGGACCAGCTTGCGTGTCTCCATGGCTATGCCTCCTCCGCCACTGCGTTGCGGGAACGGTCCTTAAGGTTCCACAAGGTAACGATAAGGATGAAACCTATCACCGATACGGCGGCCATAAGTATGAAGATGGGATGCCATCCGTAGTTGTCGGCAAATTTGCCAAGAGGGTAACCGGTGATCAGGGTGCTCAGGTAGCTCATGAAACCGATGATACC
>JAFZBM010000075.1 GCA_017561765.1 Bacteroidales bacterium
ATGGTGGCCGTGGGCTTGCTGTACCGTTACGGATATTTCACCCAGCGCATTACGCCCCAGGGCAACCAGGTGGCCGAGTACAATGCCCAGGACTTCCTGCGCATACCGGCACAGCCTGTCCTGGACGAGCATGACAATTGGAAGACAGTTAAGATGCAGATGCCCGGCCGCGAAATGACGGCCCGTATCTGGAAAGTGGCCGTGGGCCGTACCGACCTGTATCTGCTCGATACCGACTTCGAGGCCAATGCTCCCGAAGACAGGCAGGTCACCCATCAGCTCTACGGCGGCGACTGGGAGAACCGCCTGAAGCAGGAGATACTGCTGGGAATAGGCGGCGTCAGGGCCCTTCGCGAGCTCGGCATCAATCCCACCATCTACCACCTCAACGAAGGCCATGCAGCATTCGCCGGCCTTGAGAGGCTGCGCGAGTACATGCAGGACCAGCACCTCGACTTCAACGAGTCCCTGGAGCTGATTCGTGCGAGCGGCTTGTTCACTACCCATACTCCTGTCCCCGCCGGGCACGATTCCTTCACCGAGGATCTGCTTTCCAAGTACCTGGGACATTATCCGGGACGCTTCGGAATCTCTTGGGACACAATGCTTTCGCTGGGCAAGATCCACCCCGAGAACGCCTCCGAGAAGTTCAGCATGAGCGTCCTCGCCGCCAACATGAGCCAGAACGTCAACGGCGTGTCGATGCTCCACGGAAAGGTGAGCCAGGACATCTTCAAGGATATGTACAAGGGCTATCTGCCCGAGGAACTGCACATCAGCTACGTGACCAACGGAGTGCATTATGCAACCTGGGCCGCGCGCGACTGGAAGGCCGTGCATTACAAGGTTTTCGGCCCCGAGTTCCGCACCGCACATTACGAGAAGAGTTGTTTCGACCGCATCTACAAGGTTCCGGACGACGAAATATGGCAGGTGCGCAAGCTGCTCAAGGCCGAACTGGTGAAAACCGTCACGGAGCGTATCTCCGACCCTTCGCTCTGCAGCCATTACACTCCTACGCAGATTGTCAAGATAAACGAGACATTCCGTTCCGACGTGCTTACAATCGGCTTCGCCCGCCGTTTCGCAACATACAAGCGTGCGACGCTGCTGTTCACCGACCTAGACAGGCTTGATGCCATAGTCAACAACCCCGAGCGTCCGGTGCAGTTCGTGTTCGCCGGCAAGGCGCATCCCGCCGACAGCATGGGCCAGGACCTTATCAAGCAGATAATCGACATTTCCAAGCAGGACCGCTTCCTGGGCAAGATAGTGTTCGTGCCCGGCTACGACATCCGTCTGGCAAAGAGGCTCGTGCAGGGTGTGGATGTCTGGCTGAACAATCCTACCCGCCCCCTGGAGGCTTCCGGAACTTCCGGCGAGAAGGCCGCCATGAACGGCGTCATGCATTTCTCCGTGCTTGACGGCTGGTGGGTCGAAGGCTACCAGGAAGACGCCGGCTGGGCACTGCCGCAGGAGCGCACCTACGACGATCAGCATTACCAGAACGAACTGGACGCCGCAACTATCTATGCCACAATAGAAAACGAGATTGCTCCCGCCTACTACAATTTCAACGACCGCACCCGCATCTCCAAGGAATGGATCGGTTATATCAAGAACACCATTGCGAAGGTGGCGAGCAATTTCACCACCAACCGCATGCTGAACGACTACTGCAACCAGTATTACATTCCGCAGGCGGCCCGTTACGAGAAACTCTCCGAGAACGGCAACGCTGTGGCGCGTTACATCGCGGCTTGGAAGCAGAAGGTGCTTTCCGAATGGGACAACATCAGGGTGGTGTCCTGCCAGCAGCCGGACGCATCCTATGTGGTGTCAAAACTCGACCCTATTCACGGCGAAGTGGTCCTTGACCTGGGACGTCTCAAACCGGAGGACATAGGCGTGGAAATGATTTTTGCAACCTCCGACGCCAAGGGCAGGCTTCACATCCAGGAAGTCAAGCAGTATGAACTTGTTGACTACACCGACGGCATTGCCCGCTATGCCACTTCCGTCGAGCCCGACCGCACAGGCATGTATCAGGTGGGCATACGTATGTACGCCAACAACCCGGCCCTGCCGCACCGTCAGGATTTCCCTCTTGTTAAATGGCTGTAATAGCGACCGGCTTTTTCGACGGTGTCCATCCCGGGCACGGTCTTGTAATAGATACTCTGCTCCTCGAAGCGCGCAGGCGCGGGGAGCAGAGTATGATTGTTACATTCTGGCCTCATCCGAGGGCGGTCCTTCAAAGCGGCGCCGATTCGCTCAGGTATCTCACTTCGCGCTCCGAAAGGGACCGTATCCTGCGCTCGCTCGGCGTTGACGAGGTTCAGACCGTGCCGTTTACGCGCAGTTTCGCGTCCCGTTCCGCCCGCGGGTATCTGGAGATGATCGCCCGTGATTTCCAGTGCTCCTGCCTCGTGCTGGGGTATGATACCCGCTTTGGCGCCGACCAGGCCGGACCTTCGGAAATAGCCGCCATTGCGCATGAAATGGGCATGGGGGCGATAATCACTCCGCCTGTGGTCATAGGCGGCTCTCCAGTGTCGTCCAGCCGCATACGCGCGGCCATAGGCTTCGGTGACGTGGTCATGGCTTCACAGCTGCTGGGGCGCCCTTACAGACTTTACGGTGTTGTAGTTAGCGGGAACAAACTTGGCCGGCGCATAGGTTTCCCGACCGCCAACATGAAACTCTACGAGCCGCTCATGCTCATCCCGAAGAATGGGGTGTACCGTACGCGGGTGCAGGTGCTGGGCGAGTGGCACGACGGCATGACCAATATCGGCACCCGTCCCACCGTGTCGGAGCGTGACACCCTTACAATCGAAACCTATATTTTCGATTTTGACGAGATGATCTACGGCCTGGACATCACGGTGGACTTCCTGGAACGCCTGCGCGAGGAGCGTAAGTTCGGATCTCTCGAAGAACTGCGTGCCCAGCTGTGCAACGATGCCGTCAGCATTGCTGCATCCATTTCATCCCGAGCCGGTCGATAAGGCGGTTCGGGAGAATTGCTATCAGCGGGGGAAGAAGGACGTTCATTATACCGGGACTGACCGTGCGGCGTCCGCGTGACAGCGCCTTCAGCGCCCTCCGGACCAGGGCCCCGGGACTCTGTATCAGGCCCAGTCTGCGGCCTGCCCGGCGTATCCCTGGTTTCAGTTTGTAAAGGCCGGTGTCCACCGCCGCGGGACAGACCGTGGTGACGCGTACGCCGTATGGGCGCATCTCGTGCGAAAAACCCTTTCCGAAGCTCTTCAGGTAAGCTTTTGACGCGGAATAAACGGCGATTCCCGGCGCCGGGATGCGCGCTGTCATCGACGACATGTTGAGGATATAACCTTTGCCCCGCGCCTTCATTGCGGCTCCGAAAAGTATGCAGAGTTCAGTGACGGTGAGTATATGCAGATTCATCATCGCCCGTGCCTTGGGCAGGCTGTCTGCGTCGAGATATTCCATGAAGAACATCCCTGCGTTGTTGATCAGTATGTCGATCTGCAGCTTGTGCTCCGTACACCAGTCCAGCAGCCTTTGGGCGCAGCCTTCCGATGCCAGGTCCATATAGAGTGTCGTAACTGCCTGCCGGCCGAGGGCGTCTGCCGCATCGGCCAGCTCCTGCTCCCGGTTGCTTACCAGAAGTACGGAGCATCCGGCATCCAGAAGTTGCCGGGCATATTCCAGCCCTATACCTGAACTTCCGCCCGTGATGAGCGCCGTCATATTACTGAAAGTATCTCTCATACGGGGCAAAGATAGGCATTTTAAAAAAAATAGTAGTATCTTTGCAAACTATGCTTACATCGAAAGAAATACGCAGGAAGTTCCTGGACTTCTTTGCTTCCAAAGGACATACTATCGTGCCCTCTGCCCCGATGGTGGTCAAGAACGACCCCACACTTATGTTCACCAATGCCGGGATGAACCAGTTCAAGGACATCTTCCTCGGCAATAAAACCGCCCCTTACAACCGCGCTACCGACTCGCAGAAGTGCTTGAGAGTCAGCGGAAAACATAATGATCTCGAGGAGGTCGGCCACGATACCTACCATCATACCATGTTCGAGATGCTGGGCAACTGGAGCTTCGGCGACTACTTCAAGAAAGAAGCCATCGACTGGGCCTGGGAGCTCCTCACGGAGGTCTATAAAATAGACAAGAACATCCTCTACGCCACCGTGTTCGAAGGCTCGGCCGAAGACGGCACCGCCATGGACCAGGAGGCCAAGGACGCGTGGCTGCAGCATCTTCCCGAGGATCATGTGATCCTTGGAAACAAGCATGACAATTTCTGGGAAATGGGCGATACCGGTCCCTGCGGGCCCAGTTCGGAGATCCATATCGACATCCGCACAGCGGAAGAGAAGGCCGCATCCGGCATACCCGGCCGCGACCTGGTCAACCAGTCCGATCCCCATGTCATCGAAATCTGGAACCTGGTATTCATGCAGTTCCAGCGCTTCGCCGACGGTCACCTTGAACCCCTCCCGGCCAAGAATATCGACACGGGAATGGGCTTCGAGCGCCTCTGCGCAGTGCTCCAGGGCAAGAACAGCAACTACGATTCGGACGTTTTCACTGGCATGCTTGCAAAGATAGGCGAGCTCAGCGGCCACCGCTACGGTGAGAATCATCAGACCGACGTTGCGATGCGCGTCATAGCCGACCACATACGCGCCATCGCTTTCTCCATCGCCGACGGCCAGCTCCCGTCCAACGTCAAGGCGGGCTACGTCATCCGAAGGATACTCCGCCGTGCAGTACGCTACGGCTATACCTTCCTGGATCTCACCGAGCCTTTCCTCTGCCGCCTTGTGCCGCAGCTGGTGAGCGACATGGGCGAGGCATATCCGGAACTGCCCGCGCAGCAGAAGCTTATAGAATCGGTCATCAGGGAAGAGGAACTTGCATTCCTGCGCACCCTCGACCGCGGCATAAGGCTGCTGGACGATTGCATCGAGAGCAACAAGGACAGCAAGCTGATTCCCGGCGCCGACGCCTTCCGCCTTTATGACACCTACGGTTTCCCCATCGACCTGACCGAACTGATTGCTGCCGAACGCGGCTATACGGTCGATCAGGAGGGATTCCGCAAGGAACTCCAGCAGCAGAAGGACCGTGCCCGCAACGCCACAGCCAACACTTTCGGCGACTGGACCGTTTACAACGAGGGCGAGGATGTGGTGTTCACCGGTTACGACACCACCGAGCAGAAGGGCGTCCGCCTGCTGAAGAGCCGCACCGTAGTTCAGAAGAACAAGGAGATGCTGCAGCTGGTTTTCGACCGCACCCCGTTCTACGGCGAGATGGGCGGCGAGATAGGCGATACCGGCATAATAACCGCAGCCGACGGCGAGCAGGTGCGCATTCTGGGCAGCATCAAGGAGAATGAACTCACAGTGCACATCGCCGAGCGCCTGCCGCAGGACTGCACCGGTCTCTTCACCCTCAGCGTCGATGCCGCCCGCAGGCAGAAGATCGCCAACAACCACAGCTGCACGCATCTGATGCACAGGGCCCTCCGCGAGATACTCGGAACCCATGTGGAGCAGAAGGGAAGCTATGTTTCCGACAAGGGCTTCCGCTTCGACTTCTCCCATTTCGAGAAGCTCTCCGACGAGCAGGTGACTGCCGTCGAGAAGCGTGTCAATGAGTTGATACGCAGCAACTTCCCCCTTGTGGAGAAACGCGATGCAACACTTGAAGAAGCCAGGGGTATGGGAGCCATGGCCCTCTTCGGAGAGAAATACGGCGACCGCGTACGCGTGGTCACTTTCGGCCCCAGCGTTGAACTCTGCGGCGGATGCCATACTTCCGCCACCGGCAATATCGGCCTCTTCAAGATTGTAGGGGAATCCGCAATTGCCGCCGGCATACGCCGTATCGAAGCGGTGACCGGCGAGGATGCCGAAGCGCTTGTCAACGGCATGCAGGACCTGCTCAAGACGGCCCGCTCGTTCTTCAACAACGTGCCCGACCTGGCAGGCGCCATCAGGAAGATGATTGACGACAACGCCACGTTCAAGAAGCAGGCGGAAGAATTCGCAAAGGCCAAGGCCGTTCAGCTCGCCCGCTCGCTTACCGACAAAGCACAGGAAATCAACGGGATAAAACTTATCAAGGTGAATCCTTCGATGGGACTCGACTTTGATCCCACGATGTTGCGCAACGCCGCCCTCGCCCTCCAGAAGGAGCTCAAGAATACGGCGATGGTGGCTGCCTACGAGGCTGCAGGCAAACCTCAGCTGCTGCTCATGTACTCCGACGACCTTGTGGCCGCCGGACGTCATGCCGGCAAGGAAATAGGTGCTGCCGCCAGACTCATACAGGGTGGCGGCGGCGGCCAGAGCGGCCTCGCAACCGCTGGCGGCAAGGATATTGCAGGGCTTAACGACGCACTCGAGATGCTGGTCAAAACGGCATCCGGACAATAATCCCGTGGATTCAGGATGAGGAAGCTGGACAAATTCACGCTGAAAGCATTTATCGGACCTTTCGTCGCGATATTGCTCATCGTCGTCTTCATCCTGATGATGCAGTTCCTCTGGCTCTACATCGACGAGCTGGTGGGCAAGGGCCTCGCCTTCGGGGTTATCATGGAATTCATGATGTGGGGCGCATGCACCATACTCCCCATGGCCCTGCCTCTTTCCGTGCTGCTTTCGTCCATGATGGTGATAGGCCAGATGGGTGAGAACAAGGAACTTATGGCCATCAAGGCCGCTGGCATTTCCCTGGGCCGGCTCATAGCTCCCCTCATCGTCACCGCGGCCATCATTAGCGTCGGCGCCTACTTCGTGGGCAACGACCTGGTTCCCAAGGCATATAACGAGATTTTCACCCTCCGCGACGACATCACCCGCACCAAGGGTGAGATAAAGATACCGCCGGGAACGTTCTACGACGGCATTGACGGATACGTGCTCCGTGTCGAGGGACGCAACGACGAGACCGGAATGATGTACCAGGTGCAGGTGTACGACCACACTTCGCGCCGCGGGAACACTTCCATCATAATCGCCGATTCCGCCCTGCTCAAGATATCAAAGGCCAAGGACTACCTGACCTTCTCCCTGTTCAACGGATCCAATTATCAGGAAACCAACGAGATGACCTATCGCGACACCTCGCTGGCCCTGAGCCGTGTGGACTTCGCACGCGAGGAACTCATTATCCCGCTCAAGAATTATTCGTTCGAGAAATCCGATTCCGCCCGTTTCTCCGACCAGGCCAAGTCCATGCGCTATGCCCAGCTCGCAAAGCAGAAGGACTCACTGGACCGCCACAACGCCGACGCTTTCGTTAAGCATTATGCCCGCATGCGCGGCGAGGCCTCGTTCCAGGCCAGCAAGCAGCTGGATACAGCTCGCAGGAATCCGGCCCTGCAAGATTATCATTCCGATAATATGTGGACCTGGGACAGTTACGATAAGGTCCGTTCCGCCCTCGACCGCGCATCCTCGGTTGCCGAGCGTATGTCGGGCGACATGCTTACCTACAACCACGATATCTACCAGTCCACATTCTACCTGCGCCGTACCGACGTGGAGCTCTTCAAGAAGATTGCGCAGGCCCTTGCCTGTTTCCTTATGTTCTTCATAGGAGCGCCCATCGGAGCGATGATCAAGAAAGGCGGCATAGGCATGAGCGCCATATTCTCCATGCTGTTCTTCGTGATTTACTGGATAGTGCAGATTACTGGAGAAAAAATGGCCAAGGACGGCACCTGGCTTGCATTCCACGGAGTGTTCAGCCCTGCCTATGTGCTGGCCCCTGTGGGGGCCTTCCTTACGGTCAAGGCCATCAGGGACGCCGAACTGTTCAACATGGACACTGTCAAGGCGGGATGGCGCAAACTGCTCAGCCACATAACCCGTTTCTTCCGCAAGCCGCGCATCGTTTACATGGGAACGCCCGAGTTTGCCGTGGCGCCGCTCGACGCCCTTATCAAACGGGGCTACAAGGTGGTCGGCGTAGTCACCGTTGCCGACAAGCCCAGCGGACGCGGACTCAAACTGGGCGAGAGCGCCGTCAAGCGCTATGCCGTCGAACACGGTCTGCCTGTGCTCCAGCCGCTGAAGCTTCGCGACCCCGAATTCCTTGCGCAGCTGGCGGCGTTCAAGGCCGATATCTTCGTGGTGGTGGCGTTCCGCATGCTGCCCGAGGAAGTATGGCGCCTGCCCAAGCTCGGCACGTTCAACCTGCACGCGTCGCTGCTTCCGCAGTACCGCGGAGCAGCCCCGATCAACTGGGCCATAATAAACGGCGAGAAGCGCACCGGCGTGACTACGTTCATGATAGACAAGAACATAGACACGGGCGGCATCATATTGCGCGAGGAGTGCCTGATAGATCCTTCCGACAACGCCGGGACCCTTCACGACAAGCTCATGGAACTTGGCAGCAGCCTGGTGTGCGATACCGTGGAACTCATGATCCAGCACAATGTGGAACTCCGCGTCCAGCGCTCTTTCGTCCAGGGTTCCGAGGAACTCAGGCCCGCGCCCAAGCTTACGCGCGAACTTTGCCGTATCGACTGGAACAGGCCTTCGGTGCAGCTGCGCAACCTCATAAGGGGCCTCTCGCCCTATCCTGCCGCATACACCGATATCCTTTCGCCTTCGGGTGAAAGGCAGCAGCTCAAGATATATGCCGCCGACGTGGTGGCGGAGCTGCCGGAGGGCTTCGCGATGCCCGCTCCCGGGCGCATAGCCTCCGACGGCAAAACATTCCTCGCAGTAGGCACTGCCGACGGTGCCTTGCGCATTACCGACCTGCAGCTCAGCGGCAAGAAACGCATGGACACTGCCGCGTTCCTGCTTGGTTTCCGTAACCCCGAGTCCTGGCGCTGCAATGAAGACTAAAGACCAATTGCTTTCCAGACTGCGCGGGGGCGAGCCGCTTACCGGGGGGGACCAGCTTCACCTGACCCTTCTTCTTGCCATACCGGCAATTCTGGCGCAGCTGTCGTCGGTTCTCATGCAGTACATCGATTCAGCCATGGTGGGGCGCCTGGGTTCCAACCAGGCCGCTTCCGTGGGCCTTGTGTCCACTACCACATGGATAGTCAGCGGCTTTGGTATGGCGGTGGCCACCGGCTTTTCGGTGCAGGTGGCGCATGCCTGCGGAGCCAAGGACTTCCGCAAGGCTGGCACCCTTATGCGCCAGGGCATATTCAGCGTGGGCATCTTCAGCCTGGTGCTGGGCCTGGTGAGCATGGCCATCAGCGGCCATCTTCCCATATGGCTCGGCGCCGTGGAGGACATTCACTCCGACGCTTCCGCATATTTCCTTATCTACGCCGCCTTCCTGCCGGTCGCCATGGTGGCCTATTTCGCCGCTGCGGTGCTGCAGGCCAGCGGCAACATGAAGGTCCCAAGCATCATTTACGTGAGCATGTGTTTCCTGGACGTGCTGTTCAACTACCTGTTCATATATGTCCTGGACATGGGCGTGGCGGGCGCCGCACTGGGAACTGGACTGGCCGAGCTGCTGGCGGCTATAGCTGCCCTGTGGTACATGTTCACCCGTTCCAAGGAACTCAGGGAGGCCGGTCCCAAGGGCTCTTTCATCCCTCCCCACAGCACGCTGCGCACCGCCCTGGGCGTTACCGGACCCCTATGGCTTCAGAACGTGGTGATGCGCGGGGCGCACGTGATGAGCACCATAATCGTGGCTCCCCTGGGGCCTGTGAGCATTGCCGCCAACGCCTTCGCCATAACCGCCGAATGCTTCTGCTACATGCCGGGATACGGTCTTCAGGACGCCGCCACTTCGCTGGTCGGACAGAGCCTCGGAGCGCGGCGAAACGACCTTGCGCGCCGTTTCGGCTGGACTACCATAGGCATGGCGATGATAATAATGTCGCTGCTTGCAGTCGCCATGTACATACTCGCACCCCAGATGATGGGCATCCTCAGCAAGGATCCAGAAGTGATAGCCCTGGGCGTCAAGGTGCTCCGCATCGAAGCCTTCGTGGAGTGTCTGTACGCCGCGTCAATTGTGGGCTTCGGAGTCTGTGCGGGCGCCGGCGAGACACTTGTGCCGACGGCTCTCAACTTCGGCTCCGTCTGGCTCATACGCATTGTGCTGGCCCTCATTCTCACTCCCAGGCTCGGACTTGTCGGCTACTGGATTGCCATGGCCGTGGAACTCAGCGTCAGGGGCATACTCTTCCTGCTCTTTGTCCGCAGCGGCCGCTGGATGCGTAAATGGACTTTAGATAACGCTGGCTAATTAGCCAAAAATTAGTAACTTTGCCCCGATGCGCCTTGTTGTGTACAACCCCGAGACCTTGAATTACGAGGAACGGCAGCTTTCCGGATGGAAGGCTGTTCTGCACTTCAGTGTCATGGCTCTCGCGGCAGTGGCGGTCGTGGCGGGATTCTGGTGGCTGTGGTTCGTCAAACTCGGGAACGACCTGCCCAAGACGGTGTTCCTCAAGAAGACCAACGACTCCTGGCTGGCTCGCATGGGCGTAATACGCCACAAGCTGGACGTCTATGAGAACAGGCTGGCGGCCATAGAGGCACGCGACAACGAAGTTTACCGCTCCATCTTCGCCCTTGACGAGATTCATGACACGACGGCGGTGGACAGCTCGGCAACGGCCTTGCAGGCGTTGGAGTTCCGTATGGATGCTATTCAGGGACGTATCAACACGCAGGTGTCGGCCCTCGGCGAGGTGGCCCTTGTGGCCCGCGAGGCCGGCAATATGGTGTCGTGCATCCCCGCAGTGCCGCCCATACTTCCCAAGAAGGGAAGCTACACCCTGTCGAGCCCGTTCGGCACGAGGGTGGATCCGGTGTATGGTGGCATGGCGATGCATACCGGGCAGGATTTTGCGAGCAAAGTGGGGAACCCCGTCTATGCCACCGGCGACGGAGTTGTGGAGAAGGTGGATTTCAAGTTTAACGGCTACGGCAACGAAGTGGTAATAAACCACGGATTCGGCTACCAGTCCAGATACGCCCACCTCAACACCATAGACGTGGGTGTGGGACAGACACTGAAGCGCGGAGACAAGATAGGCGAGATAGGCAAGTCCGGAAAGGCCACCGGACCGCACCTGCACTACGAGGTGCTCTACAGGAACACCCCTCTTAATCCCATGTCCTTCATGGATATGAACATGCCAGTAGATGAATACAAGGCCATGATAGTCAAGCGGCGCATGGAGAACGCGGGCACGCGTCCCACGACCGCCACGTTCGGCGAAAGGCAGAAAAAACAGGGAACCAATGGCAGGCAATAGGAAATTGTTATTCTACTATCTGTGGACGGCGCTGAAGTTCGTGCTTACGGTGCTGTCGCTGACCATTGTGGCTTATGTGATCTTCGCCCTGGTTTACAGTACCGACGAAGAGAAGCGCATCAAGGAAGAGAACGAGCTCTATGCCTCCGGATATGCCTCTCTCCCTCCCAAACTTGACAAGATAGGCGAGGACCTTGAGCGGCTTTCCCGGAAAGACGATATAATCTACAAAGATATTTTCCACTCCGAAGCGCCCATGGACGATCCCATGTCGTCGCTCGGCCTTTTCTTCGGCAGCGATTCCATACCCGACTCCAAACTGGTGTTCTACACAGGCGCCAAGGCGGAACGGCTGATGGCCGATGCGGCGGCAGTGGACAGCCTCTTCCGGCGCATCGTCGGTTCCATCAAGGAAGAAGGTTTCGTGATGCCGCCCATGGAAATGCCGCTGGAAGACATAAGCTACACCCAGACGGGCGCTGGTATCGGCACAAAGATCAACCCTTTCTACACTACTACCGCCCAGCACAACGGGGTTGACTTCATAGTGGCCCAGGATACTCCGGTCAAGGCATCCGCCGACGGGATAGTGTCGGACGTGAACCACTCCCTCAAGGGCGAGGGCAACACCGTGACCATCAAGCACAAGGGCGGCTACAGGACCCGCTACCTGCATCTTTATGAGATAAAAGTCCAGCAGGGCCAGTCGGTTAAGAAGGGAAAGGTGATAGGCACCGCCGGCATGTCCGGAAACTCCTACGCCCCGCACCTGCATTACGAGGTGTGGCGCGACAGCACCTTGCTCGACCCGCTCAACCATATCTTCGCTTCGGTAACCCCGGAGGAATACACCAACATGGTCTATATGGCCCGATTCACTCAGCAATCAATGGATTAACAATATGGAAAAACTATTCTACTCAATCAGCGAGGCTGCTGCCGCGATAGGGGAGTCCGTATCCCTGGTACGTTTCTGGACCAACAGCTTTCCGAACCTTCTCAAGCCCCGGCGCAATGCCAAGGGCAACCGTCAGTACACCGCTGACGACATCGAAATGCTCAAACAGATTCACTTCCTGGTGAAAGACAAAGGACTTACCCTGGAGGGTGCGGCAAAGAGCATAGCCGCCGACAAGGCTCCGGTGAGCAATTCCGTCAAGGCCCTCGATTCGCTCAAGCGGATAAAGGCGCAACTTATGGAAATCAAAAGTTCTATTAAATAAAAAATATTCCTATTTTTGTAATTCTTGAAATCAGATAATATCACGATATGGCCACAACAAAGAAAACCAAGAAAATCGTAACTCCTATTGACGAGCGCGAAACTTTCGTATCCCTGCAGAAGAACTTTGCCGATACCGAATCCAATACCGAAGAAAAGCTCAAGACCCTCTACGACCTCCAGAATGCCGACAACGCCATAGAGAAGCTTATCCAGCTCCGCGGCGAACTGCCTTCCGAGGTGGCCGATCTCGAATCGCAGGTGACCGCCTGCAACGAGAAGATCGCTGGTCTCGAGCAGGTTATAGCCCAGTACAACGACAATATCGCCGCCATGAACGAAGACATCGTTAGCCTGGACGCCGAAATGGAGAGGTACCGCAAGCAGCTGGAGAACATCTCCAACAGCCGCGAATTCGACTCCATCAACAAGGAACTCGAGAACCTTGGCATTCTCCGCAAGATTGACGAGAAGAAGATAGGGGAGTCCCGCGAAGCCATCTCCGACAGCAAGGCCTCCATACAGCGCATCAACGACAAGCTGGACGTGCTGGCCATCGACCTCGAGGCCAAGCAGGAGGAGCTCGCAAAGATAGTCGAGTCCACCGCCAAGGAAGAGAAAGTACTCGTGAAAAAGCGCGACGAGCTCGCCGCAAAGCTGGACGAGCGTACCATCAGCGCCTACGACCGCATCCGCGCCAGCGTCCACAACCACCTTGCTGTGGTTACCGTTTACAACGGTGATTCCTGCGGCGGCTGCTTCAACACCGTAACACCGCAACGCCTCATCGATATCGCTTCCGGCAAGAAGCTCGTGATCTGCGAGCACTGCGGGCGCATCATTGTGGCGATGCCCGAGAAAGCCGCCGAATAATGCCGGAGCAGACTCCTAAAAAGACCAAAAAGGCTGCGGCCGCAAACCTTGATGCCATAGGGCTTGAGATGGGAAACAAACCGCCTCAGGCTCTTGACGTTGAGGAGGCGGTGCTCGGCGCGATGCTCCTGGAGCAGTCCTGCGTCGACCAGGCCATGGAGGAGCTTACCGCATCCTGCTTCTACGACCAGAGGCACAGGATGATATTCGAGGCCATGTCGTCGCTGGTGATAGACCACACTCCGGTGGATATCATCACCGTCAGCAACTGCCTGAAGGAGAAGGGCAACCTCGATACCGTGGGCGGTCCCGCGGTGCTCGCCGGCCTGTCCGAGAAAGTGGGCGCGGCTGCCCATATCGAGTTCTACATCAAGATACTCAAGCAGAAGACCATCCAGCGCGACCTCATCACCGCGTCCTACGACATCCTTCGTGACGCCTACGACGAGTCCGTGGGTGTGGACGACCTCATCGACAAGGCCCAGACCAAGGTGTACGACGCCATCCAGAGCAACGTGCGCAAGGAGGTTCAGGACATAGGCAGCATCATCAACGAGGCCATGAGCGACATCCAGGAGCAGCAGACCTCGGAAGGCTTGAGCGGCGTGCCTTCAGGCTTCGTGAGCATAGATCGCATCACCAACGGCTGGCAGCGTTCCGACCTCATAATCCTTGCCGCACGTCCCTCCGTGGGTAAGACCGCTTTCGCGCTCAACCTGGCCCGCAACGCGGCGGTGGACCATCATATGCCCGTTGCCGTGTTCTCCCTGGAAATGTCCGCCAAACAGCTCGTCAAGCGTCTGATGACCAGCGAGTCCGGCCTCCCGGCCGACAAGATAAAGGGCAACCTCAAGCTGGAACTCCACGAATGGGAGCAGCTGGAATTCAAAATCCGCAACCTGTCCAAGGCGCCCTTCTACATAGACGACACTCCCGGCATGCAGATCATGGAGTTCCGCACCAAGGCCAAGAATCTGGTGAAGAACAAGGGCGTGCGGCTCATCGTGGTGGACTACCTGCAGCTGATGCAGGGCCCCGTCGAGCTCAAGGCCGTGCGTGAGCAGGAAGTGGCTGCAATCTCCCGTACCCTCAAGGCTACTGCCAAGGAGCTGGATATACCCATCATCGCCCTTTCGCAGCTCTCCCGCCAGGCGGTAACTCGTGCGGGCAGCAGCGGCAAGCCCCTGTTGAGCGACCTCCGCGAGTCCGGCTCCATCGAGCAGGACGCCGACATGGTCATATTCATCCACCGTCCCGACTATGTGGGCCTGAGCGAGAATATCGAAGACAGGGAGAAGACACAGATTATCATAGCCAAGCACCGTAACGGCGAAACCAAGGATATAGACATGGTGTTCAAGAGCGAGCAGATTCGCTTCATGGAGATAGACGAGGCTCTGGACAGCCTGGCTGCCCGTACCGTCCAGTCGGCGATGAACGTCGACGACGCTCCTTTCGAGACCGCGTCCTACGGCGGCTTCGGCCCTTCCCCTGAATTCCGCTGATTGTGATGGAACAGATTACGCATAAGGGCCGCATTGTGGCCATAGACCCCGAGATTACAACCATAGAGATTCTCGCCGAGTCGGCTTGTGCTTCCTGCCATGCCAAGGGCCTCTGCGGCCTGGGCGAGGAGAAGGTGAAGCAGATTCAGGTGCGTACCAGCGCATGGACTCCCAGGAAAGTGGGTGATGAGGTCGAGGTGGTGCTCAGGAAGGCTATGGGCTACAAGGCCGTGTTCATTGCGTACGGTCTGCCGCTGGTGGTGCTGTTTGTTGCCCTCATGCTGCTCAACGCCCTCGGTGTGGGCGAGCTCTGGGCCGGTCTCGGCGCCCTGGGTGCCGTGGCTGTATGCTATCTGGTGTTGTTCCTGTTCCGCAATAAGATAAGCAAAGACTATTCATTTTTCTTGAAATGACCAATACGATAATCTGGACCGTCGTAATCCTTACCGTCCTTGGCCTTGTGCTTTCCCTGGTGCTCTTCTGGGTCGCCAGGAAATTCAGGGTCGAGGAGGATCCGAGGATTGACGACATTGAAAAGACCCTGCCGGGCGCCAATTGCGGCGGATGCGGATTTGCCGGATGCCGCGCTTTTGCCGACGCCGCGGTAAAGGCCGGCAATCTCGACTCCAATTACTGTCCCGTGGGCGGCGCGGAGGTGATGAAAAAAGTTGCAGCGATCCTGGGCTGCGAGGTGGCTGAATCCGCTCCCATGGTTGCGGTGGTGCGCTGCGCCGGCAGCTGCCAGGCACGTCCCAAAATCAATGAATATCAGGGCGAGCGCAGCTGCAAGGTGAAGGCCGGCCTCTACGGCGGCGATACCGGATGCCTTTTCGGCTGCCTTGGCTGCGGCGACTGTGTGGCTGCCTGCGCTTTCGGAGCCCTGTCGATGAACGGGGAGACCGGCCTGCCGGAGGTGGACGAGAGCAAGTGTACCGCCTGCGGCAAGTGCACTGCTGCCTGTCCCAAGCATATAATCGAATTGAGGAACAAGGGTCCCAGAGGCATACGCGAATTTGTGTCCTGCGTCAACAAGGACAAGGGGCCGGCGGTCCGCAAGGCCTGTTCCGCCGCCTGCATAGGCTGCGGCCTGTGCGCGAAGACCTGCACCCACGACGCGATTACGCTTGCCGACAACGTGGCGTATATCGATTTCGCCAAGTGCAAGCTCTGCCGCGAGTGCGAGGCGGTGTGCCCCACCGGCGCCATACACGGTGTCGGGTTCCCCAAACCGCTCGACAAGGAGGCCGTTAAGCAGCGCATCGCTGAGCGCAAGGCCAAGGCCGCAGAAGCTGCGAAACTTGAAACTGCAGTAAAAAAGGAGGATAATAATGGCTAAACTGACATTCTCCATCGGCGGCATTCATCCCGCCGACAGCAAGAGGGCAAGGGACTGCAAGATAGAGACCCTGCCCCTTCCTCCCAAGGTTTACGTGTCCATGTTCCAGCATCTCGGCGCCATGGCAAAGCCCGTCGTGGCGGTTGGCGACCATGTGAAGGCCGGGCAGATGATTGCCGAACCGGGCGGATTCATTTCCGCCTACATCCACTCTCCCGTGAGCGGTACGGTCACTGCCATCGGTCCCCGCAAGGACCTGGCGGGATTCAACCAGATGCACGTGGAGATACAAGTTGAGGGTGATGAATGGGCCGAGGGAATCGACCTCGGTCCCGAACTGGTGACTGCCATTCCCGAGGACCGCGACTTCATCCTGGACCGCATCAAGATGAACGGCGTGGTGGGCCTGGGCGGCGCCACATTCCCCACGCATGTCAAACTTAACCCGCCGCCCGGCAAGAAAGCCGACTGCCTCATCATCAACGGAGCGGAATGCGAGCCTTTCCTGACGAGCGATTTCCGCATCCTGCTGGAGCGCACCGACGAAATAGTGGTGGGCGCCGCCATCATGCAGAAAGTGCTCGGAGGCTGCCCCTGCGTCATCGGCATTGAGGAGAACAAGCCCGAAGCCCTTGCCGCCGTGCGTGCGTCCCTGCAGCGTCTGGGCTATCCCGGCATACGCGTCGAGACTCTGAAAAAGCGCTATCCGCAGGGCGGAGAAAAGCAGCTGATCGACGCCGTGATGCACCGTCAGGTGCGTTCCGGAGGCCTGCCCATCGACGTGGGCGCCGTGGTGCAGAACGTTGCCACTTCGCTCGCCGTCTATGAGGCGGTCCAGAAGAACAAACCTCTGGTTACCAACGTGTTGACGGTTACCGGCGATGTTATCGATCCGGCCCGACAGCACAATTATCTCTTCCGCATCGGCATGCCTCTGTCGTTCATCGCCGAGTATGCCGGAGGCGTTCCCGAGGGCACGAAGAAGATAGTCAGCGGCGGTCCCATGATGGGCAAGGCCATCGCAAACATGGATGCCGCCACCGTCAAGGGCTCCTCTTCCATCCTTTATCTCGGTGCCGCAACTCAGCGTCACGCCGCCACGCCCTGCATCAGCTGCGGGCGTTGTGCGGACGCCTGCCCCATGGGTCTCGAACCCTTCCTGCTCAAGAAACTCTATGCCGCCTCCGATGTCGAGGGGCTGGAGAAAAATGCCGCCCAGGACTGCATTGAATGCGGTTGCTGCCAGTACAGCTGTCCGGCGTATGTGCCGCTGCTTGACAATATCCGTATGGCCAAGGCCCAGGTGATGGCTGTCATACGCGCCAGAAACGCCAAAAAGTAAGATTATGGACAAAATGATAGTTTCCCCTTCGCCGCACCTGCACGCCAAGGCCTCCACCGCATCCATCATGCGGGACGTGGTAATTGCGCTCAGTCCTGCGATAATCGTTTCCATATTGTTCTACGGCTGGTCGGAGATTCTGGTGCTTGCCGTGAGCGCCGTCAGCTGCGTTGCGCTCGAGTGGCTCATCGCGCGCTACCTTATGAAGCGCCCCGAGCTGTTCAGCGGCTCTTCCGCCCTGGTCACCGGCCTTCTCCTGGCCATGAACCTGCCGGCCACCACCCCATGGTGGATAGTCATCGTGGGCGCCATCGTGGCCATAGGCATTGCCAAGATGTCCTTCGGCGGCCTTGGCCAGAACATTTTCAATCCCGCCATCACCGCCCGTGTGTTCCTGCTCATATCCTTCCCCGTCCAGATGACCAACTGGACGGCCCCGAAGGGATTCATCGGCGGAATTGACGCCGTATCGGGCGCCACTCCCCTGGGCATAATCAAGGAGGGCCTGAAGTCGGGCCAGACAATCCCTCAGGTGCTTGCCGGGAACGGCATGGACGTTCATATGATTCTGCGCGACATCGGAGGTTCCGCCGGAGAAATATCCGCGCTGGCACTCCTGGCCGGTTTCATTTACCTCCTCGTGCGCAAGGTCGTCAAGCCCTGGATTCCGCTCAGCATACTTGTCACCATCGCCGTCGTCGCTGCAATCTTCAATGGTATAGATCCGGAGCATTTCACAAGCCCGAATTTCAACCTCATGACCGGAGGCGTGCTGCTGGGAGCCTTATTCATGGCGACGGATTATGTGACTTCGCCAATGAGCAACTGGGGAGGGGTCGTGTTCGGCGTAGGTATAGGTTTGATAGTGATGATGATACGCTATTTCGGGTCATATCCCGAGGGTATGTCGTTCGCCATACTCATCATGAACTGCTTCGTGCCGCTCATCAACCGTGCGTTCCACCAGAAAAAATACGGGAGGGCATAGACTATGGCAGCTAAATCGAATCTCAAGAACATGGCTCTCAGCCTCACCCTCGTGTGCCTCGTGTGCTCGGCGGTGCTGGGATGCATATACGCCGTGACCAGCGAGCCCATTCGCGAGGCGCAGCAGGCCAAGACCAACGCTTCCATTGCACGGGTGCTGCCCGCTTTCGAGGGCCAGCCCGTCATGGAGAGCATCAATGTGGACGGGCTTGATTACACTTATTACAATGTGCCCGGCACTGGTTACGCTGTCATTTCTACGGTAGGCGGCTTCGGCGGCCCGCTGACTCTGATGGTGGGAATCGGCAATGACGGGCTGGTTTGCAACACCGTGGTGCTTTCCCATAGCGAGACCCCTGGTCTGGGCGCCAAATGCCAGACCGAAAGCTCTTTCATCGACCAGTTCAAAGGCTGGGATCCTGCGGCCCGCAAACTTGCCGTGCGCAAGGACGGGGGAGAGGTGGACGCCATCACAGCGTCGACCATCACTTCCCGTGCTTACAGTGCGGCCGTTGCGAATGCTTACAATGTATATTTAAAATTGAGGGGAGATGAGTAAGTTCGGAATTATTACCAAGGGGCTTCTCAAGGAGAACCCTACCTTCGTGCTGGTGCTCGGAATGTGTCCCACGCTGGCCACCACCACATCGGCCATGAACGGCCTCGAGATGGGACTTGCCACCATGTTCGTGCTCATTCTCAGCAACATAGTGATTTCCCTCATTTCTCCGGTAGTGCCCGACAAGGTGCATATCCCGGTGTACATCGTGGTCATCGCAACCTTCGTGACGGTGCTTCAGCTGCTCATGCAGGCTTTCGTGCCCCAGGTCTATGAGACCCTGGGCCTGTTCATTCCCCTGATTGTAGTTAACTGCATCGTGCTCGGAAGGGCAGAGGCATTCGCCAGCAAGAATTCGGTCGGCGACTCCGCCCTTGACGGCATAGGCATAGGCATAGGCTTCACGCTTTCCCTTACTGTAATTGGAATTGTGAGGGAGATTCTGGGAAGCGGCGCCATATTCGGGTGGAAGTTCATCACCGGCGACGGCATCCTGGCCTTCGTCATGGCGCCCGGTGCCTTCATTGTGCTGGGATATCTTATGGTACTGTTCAACAAATTGGCTAAGAGGTAGTTATGGCAGAGTATCTGATTATTATCGTTTCGGCGATTTTCGTCAACAACATAGTGTTGGCGCAGTTCCTTGGCGTATGTCCCTTCCTCGGGGTGTCCAACAAGCTCTCCACCGCCACGGGAATGTCGGGAGCCGTGTGTTTCGTCATTACCCTGGCCACGGTTGTGACTTACCTCATCAACAAGTTCTTCCTGGTGCCGCTGGGGCTTACTTTCCTGCATACGATTGCATTCATCCTGGTGATCGCAGCCCTTGTGCAGATTGTGGAGATCGTTCTCAAGAAGATAAGTCCGTCGCTCTATCAGGCCCTGGGCATCTTCCTGCCGCTCATTACCACCAACTGCGCAGTGCTGGGCGTCGCCCTCAATGTGGTGACCAAGGAATTCACTTTCGGTAGTACTACCCACATGCTGAATCTTGGCGAGGCAACAGTGTATGCCCTTGCCACTTCGCTGGGCTACGGTCTGGCGATGATCCTGTTCGCCGGCCTTCGTGAGCAGCTGGCCATGAACGACGTGCCCAAGTCCTTCAGGGGCCTTCCCATCGCCCTCATTACCGTGGGCATCATGGCTATGGCTTTCCTGGGCTTCTCCGGAATAGTTTAGTATGTTCAGGGTAGGTCAGGGATACGATGTGCATCAGCTCCGCGAGGGGCTTCCGATGTGGCTCTGCGGCCTGCGGATCGATTCTCCCGTGGGCTTTGTGGCCCATTCCGACGGGGACGTAGCCATCCACGCCCTTTGTGACGCGCTTCTGGGAGCCCTGGCTCTCGGGGACATAGGCCATCTGTTTCCCGATACTTCCGAGGAGTTTGCGGGGATTGACAGCAAGATATTGCTCTCGCGGGTGATGGAGCGTGTGCGCGCCGCCGGATGGTCCCTGGCAAATGCCGATATTACCATCGCCCTGCAGGCCCCGAAAATTGCTCGCTACGTGAGCGCTATGCGCGAATGCCTGGCCTCTGTCATGGGCGTGGAGACCGATGCCGTCAGCGTCAAGGCCACCACCACCGAGCGCCTGGGATTCGTCGGCAGGGGAGAAGGATGCGAGGTATGGGCTGTAGTGCTGATTGAGAAAAAATAATTTTGCTTTTTTTCAAAAGAGTAGTATCTTTGCAGTCCCAATATTGAGATATGGTGTAATGGTAGCACTACAGATTCTGGCTCTGTCAGTGAGGGTTCGAGTCCTTCTATCTCAACAAAAAGCAGTTAGCAAGCCGCTAACTGCTTTTTTGTTGAGATCTATTTCCCCCGTCGCTGTCGCGACTGCCCCCAGGGGCAACGGGGGCATGCCCCCGAACCCCCAGCCCTCCGGGCTATCCGTCGCTCCAGGGGACTGAGGGGAGAGCCTCCGGTAGACAAGCAAGCACGAACCGAGCTTGATCAATGATTTCCGCTTGCTCCCCCACCTTTTTACCCTAGGGAACAAGCACTGATCGGTACTGGGGGCCACTTTCTGCTTGCTTAACTACCGGAATTATTGCAGAATAACGCCAGATGTCCGTTCAGGCATGCCGAGCTTCTCCAATGCCTGTCACCAAGGAAGACTTCAGCAGTGGTTGTATCGCTACTGGATTTTCACCTGGCACAGCCTATGCCCCAGGAACGGCGTCTGGTGGGTATGACTGAATCCGGTTCGGTCAATATGCCCGCACCTGGTGCATTCGAGGGCTTTGTACTGCTTCAGGACCAGATGCATGAACCAGATGATTATTCACTTGCTATAGCTAATCTTTGCTGTGATTGCTTTATCATGCTGTTAATTTGAGTATTGACCATTCCAAGTTATTTCTTATATTTGCCTATCCTACCGGGAAGAGTAATACCCGGGGGCTGAAGGTCATTTTGTGATTCTTATATCCAGTGTACGAATTCTGGAAAAATTAGTAGGGATATAGGACATCGGATGATCCTGGTTTCGGTATGGACTAACACTCCATATAGGGCCGGGACACCAGTATGTTCAATTATTCTACGTCGGTTTTCCAGAGCCTGTACACTGATAAGAGAGCAGAAAGTTCC
>JAFZBM010000009.1 GCA_017561765.1 Bacteroidales bacterium
CGGCGTACTATGGTTTCACCCAGGCCCCTTGAACCGCCGGTAACGAGAGCTGTCTTTCCATCCAGAAGTCCCATGCTATTTGTCTTTAGCCATTGCTTCTTCAACATCGTCCGGGGCGATGGGGAGCCGTGCGCTTCCGAGCCGGCGTGCGCCGTCGGGAGTCACGAGCACGTCGTCCTCAAGACGGATGCCTCCGAAGTCCAGATATTCTTCAAGCTTGCCGTAGTTTACGCGTCCCTTATCGGTGCCCTCGCTTTTCCAGAGCGCGATGAGGTCGGGGATGAAATAGATGCCGGGTTCGTCGGTGACGACATTGCCGGGAACCAGCTTGCGCGCCATACGGAGGCTGCCGAGCCCCAGCTGCGCCGAGCGCTTTTGCCCGGGATCGTAGCCCACCAGGTCCTCACCCAGGTCTTCCATATCGTGCACGTCCAGTCCCATGTTGTGCCCGAGTCCGTGGGGCATGAATAGCCCGGCGAGTCCGTCGGCAACCATCTCGTCGAGGTCTCCGTTCACCAGCCCAAGCTGGCTGAGGTTGTCGAGCATGTGGCGGGCGGCGGCAAGGTGGCATTCAAGGTAGCTGACACCGGGACGCGTCATGTTGAAAACCAGCTCGTTGCATTCATAAACCGTCTGGTAGATATCTCTCTGCCGGGGCGTGAAGCGGCCGCCGGTGGGATAGGTGCGGGTGTGGTCGGAAGCATAGTGCTCATTGCTCTCGGCGCCGGCGTCGATGAGCAGCAGGCGTCCCGGCTCAATGGGACAGTCATGCGAATGGCAATGGAAAATCTCACCGTGCTGGGTAAGGATTGTGGCGAACGAAACGCCCCAGCCGCCGGCCAGGGTGGCGCCTTCCATCGCCCCCACGATTTCCTGTTCTATACGTCCGAGCCTTATGCCCTGACGGGCAATCGTGTGCATCTTGTAGCCGAGGTCGCCGGCCTTGTCGAGCAGGGCTATTTCATCGGCATCCTTGACCAGGCGCATCTTCACCACTGCCCTGACAAGCGGTTCCGATGCCAGGGGGCAACCTTTTTTGCCGGCGCTGAAAACGTCACCGGGAGCCACTCCGAGCAGGGAAGAGAGCAGCACGGCGTTGTACCAGCGTGACACCGGCAGCCAGTGCACGGGACGCCCTGCGGCGATGGCGGACTTCACCACATAACTGAAAGCCGAATAGTTGCCCGAGGCGTTCGCCCCGGCTGCGGCGGCGAGCGACGCTACCGTCGGCATGGGGCCGGTCCAGATTATGTCGTCAATTTCATAGTCGTCGGCATATACTGTGTCGACTCCGGACTCAAGGTCCATCACGGCGGCGAAGCGGGGCTCGTCTATGCCGAAGAAATACAGCCAGTTGCTGTCCTGGCGCCACTTGTATCCATTGTCGCGGTACTGGGCGGGGGAATCAACGTTGCCTATGAAGATGACGATACCTTTCTCGCCATCGAGGAGCCCGCGCAGGCGGGAGCGTCTTTCAGAATATTTGTTCATGATTATCTGTATTTTTCAAATTCGGGAATTGCAAGTTCGGCCAGAAAACCCTTCAGGGCGTTTTCTTCCCTGGGGCAGATTACCAGCACGTCGTCGGTGTCGAGTACGGCTATGTTCTTCAGTCCCTTTATGGCCACAAGCCTGTCTTTGCGGCTTGAGAAGATGAGCGTGCCGCGGTTGTCACGAATCAGGCCGTCACCGTTGATTTTCACGGCGTTGCCGTCTTTGCCGGAAAAGTATTCGTAGAGCGAATTCCAGTTGCCGAGGTCGTTCCAGTCGAAGAAGGACGGTATGGCCATCACCCGCTGCGATTTTTCCATCACCGCGTAGTCTATGGACGTGCGGGGCATGTCGGCGTAGATACGGTTCAGGTAGTCTTTTTCGTGAGGCGTGCTCACATATTGCTCCCAGCCGTTCCACTGGGCGGTGATCTCGGGTGCGTACTGATCCAGCTCCTCGGCTATCACCGACGCCTTCCATATGAAGATGCCGGCGTTCCACAGGAACTCTCCGCTTTCGATGAACACCTGCGCCAGCTCCTTGCCGGGCTTTTCCGTGAAAGTCTTGACCTTGAGCGGCCTGCCGTCGGTCATGGGACCGTCGGTCTGGATATATCCGAAGTTGGTGTCGGCCCGCCGAGGAAGGACTCCGAGGGTGAGCAGGACATCGTTCTGCGCAGCATAATCGAGCCCCTGCAGCACAGTGCTGCTGAACTGGGCGCTGTCCTGAATCACCTGGTCGGCGGGAGTTACCAGAACAACAGCCTCCGGGTCGCGCTTGAGCAAGGCGTAGGTTGCAAAAGCGATGCAGGAGGCAGTATTGCGGTTGTAGGGCTCCAGCAGTATGTTCCTCTCGTCAAGCTCGGGCAATTCTCTTTTTACCAGAGAACGGAAGCGCTCGAGACTGACTACGAGGATATTCTCTTCCGGAACCACTTCCAGCGCCCTCTCATAGGCCAGCTTGAGGAAACTCTTTCCCGACCTGGAGAAGTCCTGGAACTGCTTGGGGCGGCTTTCCCGGCTTACAGGCCAGAATCGTGTGCCGAGGCCGCCTGCCATGATTACGCAATAATAGTGGGGGTCGTTCATTCCAGTGTTACTATGGTTACGCCGGATCCGCCTATGCGTATGTCTTCGTCCTTGACGGAGGCCACGCCCGGAACGGTCCGGAGATATTTCTGAATTTCTTCGTGCAGCACGCCTGTCCCTTTGCCGTGGATAATGCGTACCGAACTAATGTTCAGCATAATGGCGTCGTCGATATAATGCGTCACTATGTCGAGTGCATCGGCAAGCCGGGCTCCGCGGATATCAAGTTCCGGCGAGAAGTTCAGCTTGCGGGAGGATATGGAGATGTCGAACTGCTGCGTCGGCTGGCGGAACTGCTTGCGCGACTGTTCCCTGTACTCGCCGGACGAGATCCTTTCCAGAGTATCGGCCTTCATGGTGCTGGAGATGTTGCCCACGCTGATGGTGACATTCTTTCCGCTGACACGTATGACCTCGCCGACCATGCCGTTGCTGCGCACGCGCACCTTCTCGCCCACTTTGAGTGCCTCCTCCTTGGGCTTTGCCTCGGGGGCCTGGCTCTTTTTGCCGCGTCTGTTCTCAAGTTTGTTCAGCTTGCGCTCTATGTACTCGTCACGTTTCTTCTGCTGCTCCTTCTTGCTCTTCTGCAGCGCCCCTATAAAGCCCTGCAGTTCAGCACGGGCGGCCTTGGTCTGCTCCTTGTCCGCCTGGGACTCCTTTATGGTGCGTATGGTCTTTTCGACCTGTGCTCCCGCGCCCTTGACAATCTCTTCCGCCTCCTTGCGCGCCTCGTCGAGAATGTCTTTGCGTTCGCGGCGTATGTCTTCCAGCTCCTGCTGGTATTTTTCCGTCAGGCCTTCCAGAGTCTTGTCGGTATGCTTGATTTTCTGCAGCTTCTCGTCGAGCTGGCGGCGGTTGCGGGCAATCTTGCGCAGGTTGCGTTCCATGCCCACGAATTCGGTGCCCGCACGCTCTTCGGCATCCTTGACTATGGTCTCCGGGAGGCGCATCTTGCGGGCCAGTTCGAATGCGAAGGAATTGCCGGGCAGGCCCGTTTCAAGCTTGAACATGGGCGCGATCTTGGATGAATCGTAGAGCATGGCGCCGTTGATGACGCGTGTGTCGGGTCCGGCGGCGTAGAGCTTAAGGTTGGTGTAGTGGGTGGTGAGCACACCCCAGACTCCTCGCTTATCGATTTCTGCCAGTATGGCTTCGGCGATGGCGCCGCCCGCTGCCGGTTCCGTCCCCGCGCCGAACTCATCTATCAGCACAAGGGTGTTCTCGTCGGCCTCCGATAGCATCTCCCGCATGTCGGAGAGGAAAGAGCTGTAGGTGCTCAGGTCGTTTTCCAGCGATTGGTCGTCCCCGATGCTGACCGCAATATGCTTGAATACAGGCAGCTCGGAACTTTCGGATGTGGGGATGAGCATGCCCCACTGGAACATGTACTGAAGCAGTCCCGCCGTCTTGAGACATACTGATTTGCCTCCCGCGTTGGGCCCTGAAATCA
>JAFZBM010000076.1 GCA_017561765.1 Bacteroidales bacterium
AGGTATGACCTGCGGCTCCCCAGCCTCCTGCTTCTGCCCGCAGGACGCCAGCAACAGAACTGCCGAAATAACTATGTACTTTACTTTGTTCACTTTATTCTAATGTCTGAACAGCAGTGGCACTTAGGTCCGGGGACCGTGCCACCCTCGGCACCGGAAGAGGGAGGGGCCCGCTTGCGGGAAGGGTCGCGTAGCGACGTCCCCGGACCTAAGTGCCACTGCTGTTCGGATATTAGTAATAAAGTGAACAAAGTAAAGTACATAGTTATTTCGGCAGTTCTGTTGCTGGCATCCTGCGGGCAGAAGCAGGAGGCTGGGGAGCCGCAGATCATACCGCAGCCGGCGTTCCTGCAGCGGCTGGAAGGTAGTTTTGAAATCGGCCGTAAGACCCCTGTCTTCATCGATGCGGGCGATTCTGCGCTGCTGCGTACGGTTGGCTTCCTTAACGGACATCTGCAGAAAGCCGCCGGCTTCGAACTTCAGGTCAGCGACGACGACCCCCTGCGTCACGGCAACGAAGAAGGAATCTTCTGGCTGCAGGCCGGGTCTCTCCCCGAATCCTACCACCTCCGCATCACCCCTGACAAGGTGCTTGTAGAATATGCCGACGGCGCAGGAGCATTCTACGCCCTGCAAACCCTCTTGCAGCTCCTCCCGGATGCGATATTCGCCGACTCGCCACAGCGCGGCGTCCGCTGGCTCCTGCCCTGCTGCGACATTGAGGACAGCCCCCGATTCCCCTACCGCGGCATGCATCTCGACTGCTGCCTCCACTTCTTCGACATCCCCTTCCTCAAGCGCTACATCGACCTGATGGCCCTCCACAAGGTCAACCGCTTCCACTGGCACCTCACCGAGGACCAGGGCTGGCGCATCGAGATCAAGAAGTATCCGCTTCTTACCGAGAAGGGCCAGTGGCGCAAGGAAACCGTGGTCGGATCGCTTCATTCCGGCATCTACGACGGCAAGCCTTACGGAGGTTTCTACTCCCAGGAAGAAGTAAAGGACCTTGTGAAATATGCCGCGGAGCGCTATGTTACCATCATTCCGGAGATCGAGATCCCCGGGCATTCCCTGGCCGCCATATCCTGCTATCCCGAGCTCAGCTGCGGCCTCGAAGATCATTACGAGACGGCTACCAAGTGGGGCATTTTCAAACAGGTTTACTGCCCCAAGGAAGAGACGTTCAAGTTCCTGGAAGACGTTTTCGACGAGGTTATCGAACTCTTCCCTTCGGAGCTCATTCACATAGGCGGCGACGAGTGCCCCAAGGCAAGCTGGAAGCAATGCCCTCACTGCCAGGCGCTTATAAAGAAGCTCGGGCTTAAGGATGAATACGAACTCCAGAGCTGGTTCATCCAGCGCATGGAGAAATACATCAATTCAAAGGGCCGCCAGATAATAGGCTGGGACGAAATCCTGGAAGGCGGCCTGGCACCCAACGCCCGGGTCATGTCGTGGCTGGGCGAGGAAGGCGGCATCAAGGCCGCACAGCAGCATCACGAGGTGGTCATGGCCCCGTATCCCAAGTATTATCTGGATTACTGGCAGGCCGATCCCGACAGCGAGCCGCTTGCCATGGGAGGTCCCACCCTGCTGCGCACAATGTATGACTATAACCCTGTTCCCGCCGTGCTCAGCCCGGAGGAACAGAAATATATTATTGGCGTCGAGGGCTGCGTGTGGACGGAATACATGCCCACTCCCGCCCGCGTGGAGTATATGGCGTGGCCGCGCATGTGCGCCATTGCCGAATCTGGCTGGACCAAGGCCGAAAAGGACTGGGACGGCTTTACAAGGCGCCTGGAAACCCATCTCGGGAGACTCGACAGGCTTGACGTAGGTTACTGCCATGCCTTCTGGGATCCGTTCATCGATTTCCATAAGGATACGGAATACAGCAAGGTGGTGACTATGAGCGTCGACGCTCCCGGCGCCGAGATACGCTATACTCTTGACGGCAGCACGCCTACGGCATCGTCGCCGGTATACGAAGGGCCCTTCGCCGTCAACCGCCAGCAGCGTGTCTCCGCCGCCGCCTTCCGCAACGGTAAGCAGATTGGAAAACTTAAGTATAAAGATTTCAGATAATGAGTGTAAGATTAACCGAGCAACCGTCGTTATACGACCATCTCGAAACCAAATCCGTGGCGGAACTGCTGCGGGACATCAATACGGAAGACAAGAAAGTGCCTCTTGCCATAGAGGCCGTGCTTCCGGACATAGAAAAACTCGTTTGCGCCATAGAGGAAAGACTGCGGGCCGGCGGCCGCTTCTTCTGGCTGGGTGCGGGCACCGGCGGCAAACTGGGCGTGCTCGACGTACTGGAAGTGCCGAACACTTACGGCGTAGATCCCGAAATATGGCAGGCGGTGCTTGCCGGCGGCAACGAGAACCTGGTACTTGACCTCGAAGAGGCGGAAGACGATGTCGATGAAGGATGGGTAACCCTCCGGGACAAACATCATATCACGCCCAACGACATAGTGGTGGGCATCTCTGCCAGCGGCAACACCCCCTACGTGCTTGCGGCAATGAAGGCCTGCAAGGAACACGGCATACCCTGCGGCAGCATCTGCAACAATCCCGGATCGCCCATCTCCGACTGGGTTGACTATCCCATAGAGGTGGTGATGGGCCCCGAATTCATCACCGGCAGCACAAGGATGAAGTCCGGCACCTCCCAGAAGTTGCTCTGCGACATGATAAGCACCACCATAATGGTCCGCCTGGGCCGCGTGCAGGGCAACCGCATGGTGTGCGCCAACCTCATCAACAACAAAGTCGTCGACCGCCTTACCCGTACCATGGTGGAGCGTAACCCGCAGCTCAGTTACGAGTACTGCGAGGAGATAATCAGGAAGACCGGCGGCCTGGTGAAGGCGGAAGAGTATTTGAAACAGCAGGGAATTCTATGAAAACACTCCGTTGCATATTGATGGTTTCGTCGTTGCTCCTGGCTGCGGCTTCTTGCGGAAAACACCCGCTGCCGGAACCCGTGGATAATTACAAGGGGCTGGTAATCAACGAAGTATCAGTTCACGACGAAGTCGTTGACGCGGAGAGCTGGGTAGAAATACTTAACACGAGTGACGAGGCTGTTTCCCTTGACGGGCTTGGCCTCTTCGTAACCGACGCTTATTTCACCAGACGGGAGATAGCTGCGCCGACAGGGACGCTCGAAGCAGGAAGCCGCCTGATGTTGAGCACCGCTGACGGGTCTCTCTATACCGGAGTGACCTCCGACGCCCCGTTCGAGCTGCACCTCGGCATCAAGGAACTGGACACCGATTCGTTCATCCGTGACGACTCGGATTCCGAATCGCTTTTCGCCCGGGGCTCATGGCAGAGGATACCCGACGGCGGTACGGAATGGAAGAAACTCCCTTATGCAAGCCCGGGCAGGGCCAACGAGGTATTTGACATCGATTCGACGAAGCCGACGGCGATATGGACCTGGAGCAGTCACATATCTCCTCTTTCGGACAATGACTATGCATCGCTGAAGAATCTGTATTCCCTGGGATACAGGCATATTCTTCTCAATTATGCGGCTTTTCATCCCAACAACAAGAAAAGGACAATCGAGTTCATGCGCGTGGCCGAAGAGATGGGATGGACTATACATGCATGGCTCCAGTGCTTCTACAACGGGGGGTGGGAGAATCCTGTGGATGACGACAACAACAAGTATAAGGAAGAGATATTCGAGCGCATACGCACCAATGCCCGGTCTTACATCGAAGAATTCGGGGTCAAGGGCTTGCATCTCGACTACATACGTTTCGGCGGCACTGCTTACAAACACAATCCTTCCGCGGAGGTGAACGCGGTCGGGGCGGTCAACCGCTGCTGCCGCGAGATCCGCGAGGTCGCCGACAGCTACGATGCGGGAATCGTTACCAGCGCCGCCCTCATGCCGGAGGTGAATTCCACTCAGTATTATGGCCAGAGCCCTTCGCTCATGGGCAAATACATACACATCCTCATGCCCATGATTTATCGTTACAGCTACCGCTACAGTGATTCGTCATGCAAGTCCGTCGCCGACTGGTTCGCGGACAATTCGGGCGGAGCCAAAATGTGGTCGGGCATGCAGACATACATGGGCAACGACCAGAGCGTCACGCCCATGAGCGCGGATGAAATACGCAAGGACATAGATCTTTTCATGAGTACCAAGGGCACCGGCATAGTGCTGTTCCGATATGGTCTCGGCACTTTCCCGGATGTCAATGATTTGAACTAACTATAATTAACTACTTATTAACCAACACCAAATCAAGATGAAGAAAGTCTTATTGTTTTTGACCGCGGCGCTTGCCGCTGCTGCATTCTTGAACTCCTGCGTCCATAACAATGAACCGGAGTATCCCGAGAACGCAGTGTACAAGGTTGGACAGTCGGCGCTTGTCGATGCCGCTGCTGCAGCCTATGCCAAGTGGGAAGAAGACACTGTTCTTCCCGAGACTCTCGTCGTGGAGGGCGTGTCCATCACCAAGGCTGGTGAGGTAACCCTCTCCGCTCCCCAGTACCAGTATGCGCTGGCCAAGGCTCTCACGGCTATAGCCGAGGGTAAGAAGGATGACATAGTTGTCCTTAACTATAAGCCGGCCACCCATCCGGACAGGGACAGCTACGACAAGAAGGAGATACCCGTTACCGACGGAGAAGCCCTTCAGGAAGGCACGGAAGATCTCGTGAGCCTTGCCTCCCGCTTTATAGCGGCGATCGAAGCGGAGAAGAACACCACCATCCCCAACCAGACGCTGGTTACACGCAAAGGGGCTGATGCGCTGGCTTTCTCTACCAATCGTCTGACGGTCAGCTTGCTCCGCGCACTTGCCGAGTACAAGAAGGCAGGCTCGCTCCCCAAGACCATCTCCACCGATTATCTTTCCGCCGCAGCTACCCTTAAGGGATTCGCCCAGCAATTCGTGAAGATTCTTGAGATATGGGAGAATACAGTAGGTACTGTGAGTGCTGACGGTAATCACTGCACTGACAACGGCAACGCATGGCAGAATGTGCACTTTGTGCCTATCCCTCACTCCGGAGGCGCATATGCTGACGGCGTGGACCAGTACGACGCCAAGTACCAGCCTTATTTCACCGTAGAAATTGACGGCACGACTTACACTTCCGCCCAGACCTGGGGTATCGCCCTCCGCGGTATCATGGACCTCCTCACCAAGGAAGGTTCCGCAGTCAAGCAGAAGAACCGCAACCCGTTCGAGCACACCATGGGCAACGGCGCTTCCCTCAAGGAGCCCATCCCGGTGATTTACGACTACGACATCTGGGGCCAGTATCCCTGGTATGAGAAGCTCGACGAAGGACAGCCCATCAACAAGACTGAATTCACTCCGTTCTTGATTGCCCGCTGCGCCGCCTGGTTCCTCACCCGTCAGGAGCAGCTTGGCAAGATCGGTAATTTCCAGATTTTCGGCACCGATCCCGACAACGGATTCGTTGAGGAAGGCGTTGACGGTTTCGTCTGTTCCATGCGTATGTGGCTCATCGCCGCCCGCTTCTACAAATACCTGCTGGACAACAACATTACCGAGAACGTATATGACGCTGTCAAGGACGTCACCTTCTCCACCGACCTTTATGGTGTTGAAATGCCTGACATCACCCTCTCAACCCAGAGCGTGAGCCTGGCCAGCGCAGGAACTGAAGTTTCCGCCGTTTTCAGCGCCAAGAAGGCATGGACCGCAACGGCATCCGAAAGCTGGATCCATGTTAATCCTGCCAGCGGCGAAGCCGGAACCAATGTGACAATCAAGATCTCCGCCGACGAGAACAAGGGCGCCGCCCGCGAAGGCGTAGTAGTCATCAAGGGAGGAAATGTTACCGACGGACTCGAGATTGCAGTCACCCAGGCACAGTACGTAGATCCGAGCAGCATTTCCCTGAAGGATTTCGCCAAGGAATTCGTCAAGGGACTTGATGTATGGGCCGCCACCGTCGGTACCGTGGAGTCTGAGAACAAACACCTCATCGAGAAGGGAACCGCATGGGAGAACGTACACTTCATCCCTGTCGGAAAGACCGGTGGCGAGTATGACAACCACGCCGGCAACCAGCACGATGATAAGTACACGGTCTGGGTGCTCAATGTCGGCGACAAGCAGTTCACATCAGCCCAGGCTTGGGAAATCGCTACCCGTGGTCTGCTTGACATGGTCCTTACCGACGGTCAGGACTATATCGGCAAGATGACCAGCCGCAACAAGCCCGGTTACACTCATGGCGACAACAAGTCATTCTCCGAACTGATGACCGCCGTGCCTTCAGAGTACGCCAAGTGGAACGCTTATCCTTGGTACGAAGAGGACGGCTGTACCTACAATGGACAGCCCATCAAGGAAGTGGGAGTCGATATGATCACCAAGGCCACGCTCGGCCATCTTGTCCGCGGTCTGGTGGGTATCCCCGGAGTTTTCAACCCTCTTAAGGCTATCGGCAACTTCCAGCAATTCGGTTCTGACGACAGCTGCCTGATGCTCGAAGGTTATGAAGGCCTTATTTCTCCTATGCGTGAGCTCATTCTGTTGATGCGCGTTTACAAGTACATACTTGACAACAATATCGACAAGAACGTTTACAGCGCCCTGAAGGATGTGAAGTTCGATTACGACATGTATCATCAGGGAGAATCTCCCGCCCCGACGGTGAGCCTCAAGGACTTCGCCGCGGAGTTTGTCAAGGGTCTGGACGTCTGGCAGGCAACCGTCGGAACTGTAGAGTCTGAAGGCCAGCATCTCATCGAGAAGGGAACCGCTTGGGAGAACGTACACTTCATCCCCGTCGTCCCCAACCCCGCCTGCGAATATCTGAACCATGCGGGCAACCAGTACGATCCTATGTACACCCCTTGGAAATTCAGCGTCAAGGGCACCGAGTATAGCTCCAGCCAGGCATGGGAAATCGCTATCCGCGGCCTCTTGAACATGGTGACCGCCGAGGGCGAAGAGTTCCTGGACGGCATGACCGACCGTAACAAGGCGTACACCCTGCAGGATAACCAGGCCCTGTCCAAAGCGCCGGTGTCCACGCCTTCCGCCGACAACCAGTGGGGCAAGCATCCCTGGTACGAAGGCGGTGACGACGAGCGGCTTACGTACAACGGAGGTCCCGTTGAGAGCGTTGACGTTAATTTCATCGTGAAGGTAGGCGCATGGCATGTGGTCCGTTCCTTCATCAAGGTGGGCAGCAACAACCCTCTCGGA
>JAFZBM010000077.1 GCA_017561765.1 Bacteroidales bacterium
CGTCGGCACGCTGGACACCCTGGTGTATCAGGCGGCCGACGAGGGCCTGCTGCCCGACGGCTGCCGCCATGTCGTGCCGATGGTCGATGCCCGCCGCATGGAAGTCTACACCGCCGTCTTCACTCCTGACGGCCGCCAGCTCACCGACACCCGCCCGCAGGTCATCGAGCCCGACAGCTTCGCCGACCTGCTGGCCGAAGGCCCCGTGCTTTTCATAGGCGACGGCGCCGACAAATGCCGTGAAACCCTCACTCACTCCAACGCCTGTTTCGTCCAGTGCTGCCCAAAGGCCTCCGCAATGCTCCGCCCCGCCTTCGCCGCCTGGAACGAAAAAAGGTTCGAAGACACCGCGTACTTCGAACCATTCTACCTCAAGGAGTTTATCGCCACCGTCCCCCGCAACAAGGTTTTCTAGGGAGACAGTTCGAACCAGTCAGTTGAAAGGACCGTATAGGACCCGCAGACGCCGGCCCCGCCCTTGACGTTAGTATACACGAACGACGCAGGGGCGAGCCCCAGTTCCGAGAAATCGCTGTATGAGCTGTTATACTGGGCCTTTAGATACTTGTAACAGCTTTCCGAGAAGCGATAGAAGACGATACGGTACTTGCAGCTGCGGACCGCCCTGTGATGGTACTCGTAATCCGGCTCCACATAGTGATATTCCGTGACGCCGGGCTGGGAGACCCTCGCAGCGAGGGTCACCTGCCGGCGGCCGCCCGCGGGAGTCTGGCCCGGCACGTCGCACCAGATCTGCACGTTCTCGTTCCTTCCCCCTGACATAGTATTGTAATACCCTGGAGACACAGAGACAGGGGTTTCGCCAGCGGCCGACAAAGCATCGCTGTCCGACATCGAACACGGATACAAGGCCTGCTCCGTCGTAGAATGCACCGGATCACCCCAATACAACTCCCCCGTCTCCGGATCGGCAATACCAAACTGGCTGTCGGTTTCACTGTACTCGATGACTGCCGCACCATAATACCCTGCTTCGCCGGAATCGGCATAATCTATATCCAGGAACACAATATTCTCATCCTCAGACCTCCGGGCCAGCCTGACATTCCAGTTGCAGGCCGGGAACGGCTCCGGGACCGTGCATGAAGAGCTGACGGAGCCGGTTCCCGGCACCGTCGCCACCACCTCCACCAGGTCCCCTGGCGCAAAGGTATAGCCCGTCGAATAGAACTGTATCTTGTCCGGAACGGAGCGTGCGCTCTTTTCCAATGCCAAAGACCGTCCGTTCACCATCACCTCCACCTTTTCGTCGCGTGTCAACACAGGATTGGTGGGCCCGGCCAGCGGAGTCGTCGCCTGCAGGCAGAAGAAGGTCGTGTCGTAGTCGTTGGAGGGTATAAAGCTCATCCACACCGTGCTCTCCCCCACCTGGTCGGATATATCGAAAAAGCGGTCGCACGCAATCAGTGCGATGAACGACGCCAACAATGCGAAAACTCTCTTCATGGCTCAGAATTTCAATGTATAACTGAATGTGGGGATAATGGGAACGATACCGTACGAACGGCCCTGGTACTCGCCGTCCTTGAAATCAATCTCGGCAAAAACGGTGTTCAGGCGACAATATGCGTTGTAGACGCTGAAATTCCAGGTCCGGACCTTGCCGTCCGCCCTGCGTTTTATAAAGTTCATTCCAAGGTCAAGCCTGTGATAATCAGGCAGTTTAATATTATTCGGCCCAGTATAGACCTTGCTGTAGGAATGATAGATCGTACCGTCGTAGAATCTGGAAGTATCGTAGTACCTGCCCTGAGTCCCTACCGTCATACGGTTGCCGGAGTGGTATACCCAGCCGCCGTACACCTCGAAGCGCTTGCTGAACCTGTGCGTGGCGGTGATGTTGAACTTGTGGCGGTTGTCGTTGCGGTCACGATACCAGTTGTCGCTGAATTCAGCGAAGAAACGTTCGGACCAGGACAAGGTGTAAGCGACATCCACCTGGGTCTTCTCCCCTTCCCATCCGAAGGCCACTTCTGCGCCATAAGCGCGCCCCCGGCCCTCGGTATACGCCGATTCCCAACGGTCTACAGGCGGATACAGGGACGCCAGGCCGGAATACTCGTAGATGTGCTCCATCGTCTTCCAGAAGCCCTCCACATCCAGGTGCATTCCGTGCGGCAGATGTGTATAGATGCCGGCCGACGCCTGCTGCGAATGCATCGGCCAGATGGCCGATGTGGCAGGCAGCCACAGGTAGGTCGGCAGGTCCACGTACGTGGTCTGCATCTTGTGCTCGAACTGGTTCATCCATGTATATGAGGCCTTCAGCGCCACGGCATCGGAGAGGTCGTAGCGCAGTGCCATGCGCGGCTCCGGCAGCGCGTAGGTCTTTCCTTTTACAAGGAAAAGCGCCGCGCGCACGCCGGCATTGGCCGTCAGGCCCGGCAACAGCGTCATCTCATCCTCTATATAGAACGCAGGTTCCTCACCTTCATAGCGGTTGCCAACGGCTATATTGGCATACTCGGTCTTTTCCTTTCCGCGCTCATCCCACTGGCGCATCCAACGGTCGGGAATATATATGTGGTGCTCCCAGGACGCCCCGAAGCGGATGTGATGCACTGCATTCTCCACCCAATCGAAGTCTACGGCTGCGCGGATGCCGTGTATGCCGGAGCTGTCAGACTCCTCGAAATTGGAGTAGTATTCTCCGTCTATCCAGTACCAGAGGCGGCTTCCGTACCTGATACTGGACACATTATACGAGTAATACAGTCCCGCCCGGGACACCAGGCGGTCGGAAAAAGTATGGTTCCATATAAGCCCGCCGGTAGTCGACCCCCATTTCATGACACCGTCTATGTCGTTGTAACCGGAATGCCGGGGCTTTCCGTTCTCATCGTTGTCCCCCTCGCTGAGGAACTTTTCCCCGATCCTGAGACGGTCCATACC